>JAKFVZ010000155.1 GCA_021732965.1 Reyranella sp. | reverse complement strand
CAGCCAGCCCGACAGCGAGGAGGCAAGCGCGATGCCGACCTGGGCAAGCGTGGTGGCGAACAGGAAATAGACGTTGAGCAGGATATTGGCCGTGATCGCCGCCAACGCGATGTAGAGCGGCGTGCGCGTGTCCTCGCGGGCGAAGAAGCCCGGCGCCAGGGCCTTCACCAGCACGAAGGCCGGCAGGCCCACCGCAAAGGCGGCCAGCGCGCCGGCGGCGTGCATCGTGTCCTCGCTCGTGAACCGGCCACGCTCGAACAGCATGCGGATGATCGGGTCGGCCAGGAACCACAGGGCCACGGCGGCCGGCAGGCTGAACAGCAGGCCGAATTCGATCGCGCGATTCTGGTTGGTCATGGCCGACTGCGTGTTGCCGGCACGCAGCTCGCGCGCCAGCAGCGGCAGCAGCGCCGTGCCGATGGCGATGCCGACGACACCGAGCGGCAACTGCGCGATGCGGTCGGCGTAGTAGAGCGCCGAGATGGTGCCGACCGGGAGCAGCGACGCCCACACGACGTCGAGTACGACGCTGATCTGCTGCACGCCGCCGCCGATCGCCACCGGCGTCGCGAGCTTCACGAGGCGCGCCACGCGCGGCGTCCAGCGCGGCCGTACCAGCGCCATGCCGACCTCGTCGCGCGCGCAGGCGACCAGCAGCCAGACCCATTGCAGGACGCCGGCGATCGCCACGCCGATCGAGGCGGCATAGCCCGCATTGGGCAGCAGCGGCGTCAGGCCCAGCACGGCGGCGATCAGGGTGAGGTTGAGGAGCACCGGCGTCGCCGCCACATGCGCGAAACGATCGATGCCGTTCAGCACGCCGCCATAGAGCGACGCCAGCGAGATGAACAGCAGATAGGGAAAGGTGATTCGCCCGAACTCGACGGCCATGGCGAAGGTCGGAAGATCGTCGCGCATGCCGGGCGCCAGCAGCGCCATCACCCAGGGCATCGCCACGATCAGGATCGCGGTGAAGGGGATCAGCACCAGCAGCAGCGCGGCCTGCGCCTGGCGCGCAAAGGCCATCGCCTCGGCGCGGCCGCCGCCCTGCAGCTCGCGAGCGAACAGCGGCACGAAGGCGGCGGAGAAAGCGCCCTCGGCGAACAGGCGGCGGAAGAAGTTCGGCAGCTTGAACGCGACGAAGAAAGCGTCCGCGACCGCGCCGGAACCCAGCACCGCCGACAGCACGATGTCGCGCACGAAACCCACGACGCGGCTGAGCAACGTGAAGCCGCCGACCGTCGCGATGGCGCGTGCGAGACTCATGCCGTTCTCGTCTGTCTCCTCTCCCCCGCCAGGGGGAGAGGCTGGGTGAGGGGGCGACGCACCTCCTGTAACCCCCTCACCTAACCTCTCCCCCTGGCGGGGGAGAGGAATGGAAAGACTGATGGGAAAGCCATAATTCCGTCATCGCCCTCAGGCATATTCTTCCCCGGTAGCGGCCGGCGATGTGATGGTCGGTTTAAACCGCTGCCACGGCCGGTCCCGAGAGGGGCCGGTTTTCTTTCGTGCCCCTCACGGCGAGGCGGCGGCCAGTTTCAGGAGCGTCTCGCGGTCCTGCGTCACGAGCTTCTTGTAGTCGCCGACGATCTTCTCGAGTTCATCCGCGGGCAGCACACTTTCGAGATCGGTGAAGCCCTGGGGCGCGCGCTGCTCGACGATGTCGAGCATCACGTCGATGCCCTTGCGTCGGTTGCTCTCGACGATCCGCGCGGTCGGCGGCAGGCGCCGTTCCTCGTAGCGGCGCAGCGCCTTCTCGGGATCGTCGCCCACGGCCAGCTCCTGCGTGATTGCCTCGCCGTCGAGGATCGCCTGCGAGGCGCCGTTCGAGCCGATCGGATACATGGGGTGCGCGGCGTCGCCCAGCAGCGTGATGTGCCCGTGGCTCCAGCGCGGCAGCGGATCGCGGTCGATCATCGGGAATTCGAGGATCGTGTGCGCGGTGCGGATCACCTCGGGCACGTCGAGCCAGCCGAAGTTCCAGTCGGCGAAGCGCGGCAGGAAGTCTTCCAGCCGCCCCGGCTTGTTCCAGTCCTCGCGGGACGGCAACGCACCGTCGCCCATGTGGAGGTCGCAGATCCAGTTGATCAGCGCCTCGCCGCGCTCGGCATGCGCGCGGCTGATCGGGTAGCAGACGAATTTCTGATTGTGATGGCCGGCCTGGACCATCGTGTTGCCGCCGAGATAGGGCTTGCCCACGGTGACGCCGCGCCACATCAGGATGCCCTGCCATTTGGGCGGGCCTTCGTCGGGATAGAAATGCGCACGCACGGCGGAGTGGATGCCGTCGGCACCGATCAGGAGGTCGGACTCGGTGTTTTCGGCCGGCATGCCGTCGCGATCGACGAAGTGTGCGGAGACCTTGCCGTGATGCTGCGCGAAACGTGCGATGCGCCGGCCGAGGCGGATGCGGTCCGCCCCCAGCATCTTCTTCGCGGCGTCCAGCAGGATCATCTGCAGCTCGCCGCGATGGATCGAGAATTGCGGCCAGGGCAGGCCGGCATGACGACCGCGCGGGTCGGCCCAGATCGTCTGGCCGTGGCGGTTGGCGTAGCGCAGTTCGCGCGTCTCGATCGCCGTGGCGGCGAGCGCGGGTTCGAGCCCCAGGCTGCACAGGATGCGGACGGCGCCGGCCTGGATGTTGATGCCCACGCCCAGCGGCCGCATCTCGGACACGGCCTCGTACACCTGCACGTCATGACCTGCGCGATGCAGGCACATCGCGGCGGTCAATCCGCCGATCCCGGCGCCGGCAATGATGATCTTCATGAGTGCAGCCTCAGGTATCGCGATTGAGGCCGCGCTTCGCGAGCGCCGTCTCGTAATCCGCCCAGCGCGTGGCATGGGTCTCGCTGAGCTCGCGCAGATAGGCCCAGCTGTAGATGCCGCTGTCGTGGCGGTCGTCGAACACGATGCGGATCGCATAGTGTCCCACCGGCTCGACCGAGACGATCTTCACGTGACGGCGGCCGGCGACGATCTTCTTCTGGTTGGGTCCGTGCCCCTGAACCTCGGCCGATGGGCTCTCGACGCGCAGATACTCGGCGGAGAGCGCGCAGGCGTGGCCGTCGGAGAAATCGACTTCCAGCCGGCCTTCTTCCTTGAACACGCGCAGCTCGGTCGGCCACGGCGCGGTGGTCGATTCGTAGTTGCCTTCGTCGGGCACGGCCTTGGGATACTCGGCGGTCATGGCACATCGCGAAGCGGGCGTGCCTCGCTCACCAGCATGATCGGAATGCCGTCGCGGATCGGATAGGCGAGGCCCGCCTTGCGGCTGATAAGTTCGCCGGCCGCGGCGTCGTATTCCAGAGTGCCGTGCGTGGCCGGGCAGACGAGGATTTCGAGCAGCTTGGGGTCGACGCCGGCGCGGCGCGGGGCTGCGGAGTCGTCCGATGGAGGGCTCATCGTGCGGGGTTTCCCTGAATTCCTGTGCGCTCCTTATAGCATGGAGCCCGATACCCGCCCTAGTCCGCGGCGAACCGGACTTCTTCGGTTGTCGGCCCGTCGTCAATGGTCGATCCTGAAGAGCCCAAATCGACCGAGGATCTGGCGATGGACGTCGACAGCGAGACAGCCGCCATCAGAGGCGTGGCCTACATGGACGGCCGCTGGATGAAATTGTCGGAGGCCGCGGTCCCGATTCTCGATCGCGGCTTCGTCCGCTCCGATGCGACCTACGATGTCGCGCATGTCTGGAAGGGACGGTTCTTCCGGCTCATGGATCATGTCGAACGCTTCCAGGCTTCGATGGCCGGCCTCCGCATGTCGCTGCCGCTGACCGGCCAACAGATCGCGGACATCATGATCGAGTGCGCCAGCCGCTCGGGCCTGCGCTATGCCTACGTGCATGTGACGTGTACCCGCGGACTGCCACCCGCCGGCACACGCGATCCGCGCCTGTGCCGCAACCGCCTCTATGCCTTCGCGCAGCCCTTCGTCTGGATCGCCGACGAGGCCCAGCGGCGCGACGGGCTGCGCATGATCCTGTCGCAGACGCAGCGCATCCCGCCGGAATCGCTCGACCAGAGGATCAAGAACTTCCATTGGCTCGACCTGACGATGGGAATCTTCGAGGCCTATGACCGCGATGCGACCATTGCGCTGCTGCCGGCCGCCGACGGTACGGTGACGGAGGGGCCGGGCTTCAACGTCTTCGTCGTCCGCAACGGCGCACTCGCCACGCCGGCGCGCGGCATGTTCGAGGGAATTACCCGCCGAACGGTGATGGAGATCGCCGAAGCGCTCCAGATGCGTGTCGAGGTGCGGGGCGTGCAAGCGCGGGAAGTGGCCGAGGCGGACGAGATCTTCATCAGCAGCACGGCCGGCGGCATCATGCCGGTCGTGAACCATGAAGGCCGGCCCGTCGGTGACGGCCGGCCCGGCGCACTGACGCGTCGTATCGAGGAACTCTATTGGGCGCGCCACGAGGAGCCGGCACTGTCCACCTCAGTGCCCTACGGCGACTGACGATCAGTTCTTGCGGCTGGGCGGCGTGTCGGACGGATCGCCGAAGGCGTTAATCTCCAGGAACGCGATCAGCAGCTTGGCGCGCGCGGTGCTGTCGGCGGCTTCCAGCAGCGCCTGCTTCTCGGCCGGGCCGAAGGGCAGCACCATCGACAGCGACGTGACGAGGTTGGCGTCGGCCGCCTTGTTCACCGCATCCCAGTCGGTCGAGAGCTGGCGGCCGCGGAAGAAGGCGGCCAGCGCGGCCATCAGCCGGTCGCGGTCGAGTTCGACGACATCGTCGGCATGGTCGAGGTCGGCGCGGTAGGGCGAGAAGACCGAGGAGACGCGGCGGTAGCCGCCCTGGGCGAGATCGAGTTCGCGCACGATGTCGAAGCGGCAGACGCCGCTCAACACCAGCATCAGCCGGCCATCCTCGGTCTCGTTGAAATTGGTGATGCGGCCCGCGCAGCCGACCCGGTGGACCTTGGGCCGGCCGTCTTCCGACGGCATCCCGTCACCGGCGAAGCCGCCGGGCTGGACCGGCTGCACCATGCCGATCATGCGGTGCCCGGCCAGCGCGTCGGAGATCATGGCGAGGTAGCGCGGCTCGAAGATGTTGAGCGGCAGCTTGCCGCCCGGCAGCAGCAGCACGCCCGACAAGGGGAAGATCGGCAGCGTCTCGGGCAGCTGCTCGAAGCTCGGCTCGAACGGATTGCGCCCCGGACTCAGGGAAGAGGGCGCCTTGTCACTCACGAGGCGCCCCTCACGAGAACATGATCGTCGACAGGTGCTTGCGGC
>JAKFVZ010000517.1 GCA_021732965.1 Reyranella sp. | reverse complement strand
CATGCCGACCTCGGTGATAACGCCCTATGTCGGCGCCGGTGCCGGTATCGCGTTCGTCGACAGCAATTCCGCGCTCGGCAGCACGCAGTTCGCCTATCAGGGCATGCTGGGCGTGGCCTACAACGTGAGCGAACAGCTGCGGTTCATGGTCGAGGGCCGTTACGTCGGCACCACGAATCCGAGCGTCAACACGCCCTTCGGCAACGTCTCGTTCCAGAACCAGAACATCCTGGCCCTCGCCGGCGTCAGCTACAAGTTCACGGCACCGCCGCCGCCTCCGCCGCCGCCGCAGGCCGCGCCGGTGGCTCCGCCGTCGTTCATGGTGTTCTTCGACTGGGATCGCGCGAACCTCTCCGACCAGGCGCTGACCACGATCCGCCAGGCCGCGAATGCCTACAAGCAGAAGGGCAATGCTCGCGTGACGGCGACGGGCCATACCGATACGTCGGGCACCGAGGCCTACAACATGGCGCTGTCGCTGCGCCGTGCGAACGCCGTCAAGGACGCGCTGGTCCGCGAGGGTGTGCCGGCGACCAACATCAGCGTCCTGGGCCGGGGCGAGCAGGGTCTGCTGGTGCAGACCGGCCCCAACGTCCGCGAGCCGCAGAACCGCCGCGTCGAGATCGTGATCCAGTAACGCGAAAAGTCACCGCCCCCGGCAACAGGTCGGGGGCGGCCCCGTTAGACGGTTGCCGGATCGCAAGGTCCGGCCCTCCGGTTGCGGCTTCCCAACCCTCTCCCCGAGCGGCGGCGGCTGCGACCGGAGACCTTCTATCCCGACAATCCTTCTGGTGAAATCCCGCGTTCGCTACGCAGTACCCGCGGCAATGCCCATCCTGTGTCCGCGGCGTGATCAAGGCGATGCCCGCGACTTCGTGAACGCAACCTGAAGGCTCTGTTCCACGTTCTTTTGCCGACAGTTCACATGCGGAGGCTCTCATGCTCAAGTTCACGAACATCGCTATCGTTGCGGCTCTCGGCCTGGGCGTCGCGGCTTGCGGCAATAATCCCACGGACCGCGCGCTGACCGGCGGCGCGATCGGCGCCGGAACCGGTGCCGTGGTCGGCTCGACGATGGGCGCGCCGCTGGCTGGCGCCGTCGTCGGCGGCCTGGGCGGTGCAGCGATCGGTGCGGCGACCACGCCGCGCAACGACTACTACTACCGATAGGATTGCAGGCTTGATCGGGGCGGGCGCCGGCAGGGCGCCCGCCCTTTTTCGTGCGTGCGGCGCGGCTCGGTGCGAAAATGCGGCGATGGCCCGTCTCTTCACGCGCAACATCGAAAACTTCACCTGCGAGCGCTGCGGCACCGCGGTCGAGGGCAACGGCTTCACCAACCATTGCCCCAGCTGCCTATGCAGCAAGCATGTCGACGAAAATCCCGGCGACCGCGCGGCGGAGTGCGGCGGGCTGATGGAGCCGATCGCCATCGAGCAGGCGCGCGGCCGCTATATCGTCGTGCATCGCTGCCTGAAGTGCGGCCAGGTGAAGCGCAACAAGGCCTCCCCCGACGACAGTTCGAAGGCTTTGGTGGAGGTGGCCCGGCGGCGGGCCCTGCCGTGATCCGGTGCGGTCTGGCGATGCTCGCAGCTGGCCTGTTCCTCGTCTGGCCGGCCGAGGCGCCGCGTGCCCAGGGCGTCGAGGAGATCGAGCAGGCCTGGCGTGGCTGGATGGAGAAGACCCAGCGCACGCGCGGCGGTCTGGCGGTGGTGCGCGGCGGCCAGCCGGTGCGTGAGGCCGAGGCGGGGCGTCTGCCGGCCGACGCCGCGGTGCCCTTTGCCAGCCTGTCGAAGGCCATAACAGGCGTCTGCATCGCGACGTTGATCGAGCGCGGGACGCTCGCCTTCGAGACGCCGGTATCGCAGGCGCTGGCGCGGACACTGTCCCGCACCGGGCGGCCGGTCGACCCGCGCCTGCTGCAAGTGACCGTCTCCGAACTGCTGGTTCACCGGGCGGGCTTCGGCCCCGGCGGAGGCGAAGACATGGCGCGCTGGCTGCACCGCAATTCGGGCGGCCGGACGGCCTTCGACGAGCAACTGCGCTGGCTGTTCGCTCGCCCGCTCGCCCATGGGCCGGGCGAGCGCTTCGAATACTCGAACTTCGGCTACCTGATGCTGGGCGCTATCATCGAGGAGGCGACCGGCCAATCCTATGAACGCTATTGCAGGGATGCGGTCCTGGCACCGCTCGGCGCGCGCGACGCGAGGCTCGATCCTGCGTGGCGCATCCTGTCGAGTTATGGTGGCTGGAAGATGCCGCTGGCCCAGTATGGGCGCTTCTACCAGGCCTTCGCGCCGAACAACTCTGCGATCGGCCCGCGCGCACGGGCCTGGATGATGTCGCCGGAGGGCAAGCAGGTGGGCGGGGGCGCCCACTACGGGCTCGGCACCTTCGTCCGTCCGACGCCGCGCGGCGGCGGCAATTTCTGGCACGCCGGTGCCTGGAGCTACGATCTCGCCAATGCCCATGACGGGCCCATCCACATCTCCTACGCGACCTTCGCCGTTCGATTGGGAGCGCTCGATGTAAACATGGTGAGCTTCGCCGAGCCGAGGCAGCAACGTGGTGACGGTGAACTGGACGCCGTGCTGGGCGCGGCCGCGCGTCGGGTGAAGCGGTGGCCGTGACACGCTCCGCGCGCTGAGCTACCCAGGATCGTGGGCTTGGGGGAGTCCTCGACTGGGGAGTGAGCTCTGAATCTTCTGCATTTCCTGGCGGTCGCCGTCATGGCGGCGTGCCTTTACGTGTCCGTGCCGGAATGGCAGGAGCGGCCGCGGTCGCGAAGCCTGCTGCTCGTGCCGCCGGTCCTGGCCTTCATTTGCGCCTACATCATGATGGGGTTCGTGACACCGGAGAATCGCGAGCCGTGGCTGCTGCGCTCGGCACTGGTGGCCGGTCTTGCGCTGGGCCTCGTGCGCGGCTTCTTTCTCAGGGCCGATGTCGACAATTACGGGTTGGCGCGGTTGCCCGGAGCGCGTGACGGTATGCTCGTCACCCTGGTCATCGCCGCCGCGATGGCCATCGCCATCTTCGCGCCGCTGGTCGCCGCCCCGGCATCGGCCTGGGTGCCATATGCGACCAGCCTTGCTGGCCTCGGGGCGACCTACCTGTCCGGTCGCGCTGTCGTGGTCTATCTGCGCACGCGTTCCTAGCTAGGCTGCGAACGAGCGCAGCACCTTGCCCGGCCGTGAGGCCGGGTCGGCGCAGAAGCCCTTCTCGTCGGCGGCCCTGGCGCCGTTGATCCAGACGCCGTGCAGGCCGATGGCGCCCGCGGTGAGGCGCGCCGCCCCGGCCGGCAGGTCGTGCGCCCGGCGCTTGGGGCCACGCGCGACCGTCTTCGGGTCGAACAGCATCAGGTCGGCGGCCAGACCCTCGCGCAGAAAGCCGCGATCCTGGATGCCGAACAGCCTGGCCGGCTGGCCGGTCAGGCGATGCACTGCGTTCGGCAGGTCGAGCACGCCGAGGTCGCGGCTCCAATGGCCCATCAGGTGAAGCCCGAAGCCCGCGTCGCAGAAGAAGGTGAGGTGCGCGCCGGCGTCGCTCAGCGAGATGTGGGTGTTGGGATCGGCCAGGATGCGGCCGACCTCCTTGTCGTCGTTGTGCAGGAGCTGCGCCACGAACATCGTGTCGAGGTTCTCAGACAGGGCGAAGTCGAGGATGAAGTCGAGAGGCTCCTTGCCGGCTTGTTTGGCGAGTTGGGCCAGCGTCGCGCCTTCCATCGCGCGGTTCTCGTCCTTCGCGGTCTCAACGACGAACAGCTTGTCCCATTCGCCGTTGAACAGCAGCCGGCCGCGCTTGGCCTGCAGTTCCTCACGCACCGAGGCGCGCCATGCCGGATCGCGGTAGATCTTCTTGAGCTCGGCGGGATCGTGCGCCGCCATCGCTGGCTTCCACGCCTGCATACTCTCGAACAGGTACGGGCTGTGGAAGGTGAAATCCATGCTGAGCGGGCAGCACGAGGTCTGCGCCACCAGCTCGCGGCCGCGGGCACGCGCCTCGTTCACCTGGTTGAGCGTGGTGAACGCGGCCTCGGGGTTGGTGTTCGAATGGAACAGCGCGGCGATCACCACCGGGCGGTTGGCTTCGGCGGCGATCTCCTCGAGATAGGGGATCGTGGTCGTGCGGCCCTTCGTCAGCATGTAGACGCCGGTGCCGCCTTGGCCCATCGCCTTCACCAGCGTGCGCAGCTCGTGGTCGTCGGCCAGGCGCGACGGCATCGGCGTGCCTCCCTCGCCATTGTGCGCTTCCGAGGTCGAGGAGGCGAAGCCGATGGCGCCGGCTTTCATCGCTTCGCGCACCAGGTCAGCCATCGTCGAGACCTCGGCCTCGGTGGCGGAGCGCTCGGTGGCGTCGGTGCCCATCACGAAGGTGCGGATGGCGGAGTGGCCGGCGAAGCAGGCGACGTTGGGACCGACGCCGTTCTTTTCCAGCATGTCGAGATATTGCGGGAAGCTCTCGAAGCCCCAGTTGATGCCGGCGCGCAGCGCGTCGAGCGACATGCCCTCGACATGGGTCAGGTGGCGCATCGTGAGGTCGCGGTCGGCGGGTTTGCAGGGCGCGATGGTGAAGCCGCAATTGCCGAGGATCGCCGTGGTGACGCCCAGCGCCGGCGAGGGATCGACGAACGGGTCCCAGGTGATCTGCGCGTCGTAGTGGGTGTGGCCGTCGATGATGCCGGGCGCCAGCGCCAGCCCGTCGGCCTTCACGGTCTCGCGGGCGGCCCCGAGATTCGGCCCGATGGCGGCGATCTTCCCGTCCCGCACGCCGAGGTCGCCGTGGACCGGCTTGGCGCCCGAGCCGTCGTGGATTTCCGCATCCTTGATGACCAGGTCGAACATGTTTGTTTCCTCCCGAAAGAACCCTAGTCTGTGGCCAAGGAAATGGAACGGGAGGATTGCATGTCTGGCATGACGCGTCGCGGATTGGTGGCGGCAGGAGTGGCGCTTGGCTTGGCGCCGGCGGTGGTTCGCGCCCAGGAGTTTCCCACCAGGCAGGTTCGCGTGGTGGTTCCCTATCCGGCGGGCGGCGGGACCGACCTGGTGGCCCGACTGGTGGTCCCGCGCCTGGCGGACCGCTGGAAGCAGACCGTCATCATTGACAACAAAGGCGGGGCGAGCGGCATTCTGGGCAGCGAGATCGTCGCCAAGGCTCCCCCCGACGGCTACACGCTGCTGGTAACGACCAGCGCCCACACGATCAATCCCTTCAAAAAGAAGCTGCTGCACTACGACAACGAACGCGACTTACAGAAGGTCACGACGC
>JAKFVZ010000289.1 GCA_021732965.1 Reyranella sp. | reverse complement strand
TGGGTCATCTGACCAAGCGGCAGCATCGTGTCGAGGTTCTCCTCGTTCCGGCCGACCCAGATCTCAAGGTGCGGCTGGTTGATCCATGAACCTCCCGCGGGCGCCGCCGCGGGGACGGGATCGAAGACCTGCACGATCAGCGTGTTGCTGCCGACCCCGATCGTCCTGATCTCCGCTGCCTCGTCGGCTGGCGCAGGCTTGCCCCAGACGATGAAGCCATTCTCGCCGGCCGTGGTCATGCCGGGCACGCAGTTGCCGAGCGATGTGCCGGCCGGGATCGTGGCCTTGCCCGGCAGGCCGGGCGCCACCACGGGATAGGCGCCGACCGTTTCGGCATCGATCCTGGCGGCGAAGCCCTGCGGTGGCTTGGGCCAGAGCGGGCAGCCCATGCCGATGTCGCGCACGGTGCTGTCCTTGCCCAGAGACCGTACCAGCCGCGTCCGGTAATCGATGTCGGTCAGCGTGCCGCTCTGCTCCGAGACATTGTGATAGCTGCAATCCTGCTCGGTTACGGCCTGGAAGTGCACCAGCGAGTAAGTGACGTCCATCGACCATCGCCAGGACGAACCACCATACTGATGATGGAGGAGGCGGTTGGGACCGACCTCGATTTCGTCCTCGCCCACGCCCGCCATGCCGTAGCCGTCGTTGCAGAGCTGCAGGACCCGCCTTGGAGCGGCCGTGCCCTGCAGCAGCCAGTATTCGAGGCCCCCGTCGCGGGCATTGCCGTTGATGCAGCCTTCGTCCTGATCCCTGGGCTTGTCTGCCAGGCCGAGGCGGATCTCCACGACGGACAGCGCCGTGCCCTCGGGCGATTTGCCGGCATCGTAGGTCTTCTCGACCTTGCAGCTCGTGCGTTGGCCGCAGATCGCCGCCGTTTGTGTGGCATTGGGCGCGGCAAACCCTGCGACGGGAAGCAGCACAAGTCCGGCCGCGAGGAGCACGGGCTTCATGCGGGTCAGCCCGCCATCACGGTCTCGCCCACGATCTGCGTGCGGTGCATCAGGCGGCGCAGGCTCTAGTCGAACGCGTCGCGGCGATGCATGACGCAGCGATTGTCCCACATCACGAGGTCGCCGGCGCGCCACTTCTGGTACCAGGCGAACTTCTCCTGCGTGGCGTGCGCCCAGATCGCATCCAGCAGTTCCTCGCTCTCCTCGACCTCGAGCCCGTGGATGTAGGCGCCCGGCCGGCGGCCGAGGAATAGCGCCCTGCGGCCGGTGACGGGATGGAGGCGGACGAGGGGATGCACGGCGCCCGGCGTGTGGCGGACGTCCAGCGTGCGCTGGAAGCCCTTGCGCAGTTCGCCGGCCGAGTTTCGGCTGGAATCGTGGATACAGGTCTTGCCCTCGATCGCGCGCTTCAGTTCCGGAGGCAGCGTTTCATAGGCTGCATACATATTGAGAAAGCCCGTGTTTCCCCCATCGGGCGGAACTTCGAGCGCGTAGAGCAGCGAGGCACGCGGCGGCAGGGGATTGTAGGACATGTCGGTGTGCCAGACGAGTTCGTAGCTTCCGAGGCTGCCGACCGCCTTGCCGTCCTTCTTGACGCTGGCGATGACGGCGACCCATTCGCGGGCCTCGTCGATCACGTCGGACTCGGCACGGTCGACGCTGGCGGCCGAGATCGGCACGCGATCGAGTTGGCCGAAGCGGGCGCTGAATTCCATCAGCATGCGATCGTCCAGTTTCTGGCCCGAGAAGCGCAGCACCAGATGCTGACCCCAGGCCTCGGCGATGCGCGCAAAGACCTCCTCGCTGACCGGCTTCGAGAGATCGACGCCATGCACGTCGGCCGCCAGAGCGGCGCCGGTCGGCTGGATCCAGAGGTCGGCCATTGTGCTTTCCCTTACCCGTGCATCGTGAGACCGCCGGAGACGCTGATCGTCTGGCCGGTGATGAAACCCGCGTCGTCGCTGGCGAGGAAGCAGACCGCGCCGGGAATATCCTCGGGCTGGCCGACGCGCTTCATCGGAATGGCGCCGACCAGGGCGGCGCGCACTTTCTGGCCGCGTTCGTCGTCGCCGGCGACGGCGGCCAGCAGCGGCGTGTCGGTCGGGCCGGGGCAGACCGCGTTCAGCGTGATGCCCTTGCGTGCGACCTCGCGCGCCACGGTCTTGGTGAAGGCGATGATGCCGCCCTTGCACGCCGAATAGACCGCTTCTTGCGAGGAGCCGACACGGCCGGCGTCCGAGGCGATGTTGACGACGCGCCCGCTGCCGCGCGCCACCATACCCTTCAGCACGAAGTGGCTCATGTTGAGCGGCCCGCGCAGGTTGATGGCGATGAGCTGCTCCCACAGGTCCGGCGTGGTGTCGACGAAGTTGACGAAGCGGTCCCAGCCCGCGTTGTTGACCAGGATGTCGGTCGGGCCGAATTTCGCCTCGAAGTCCGCGATCGCCGCACCGACGGCCGCGTAGTCGGCGATGTCGACGCCCGAAGCATGGCCGCCGATCTCACCGGCAATCTTCTTCGCCCCGACGAGGTTCTTGTCGAACACCCCGACCCGCGCGCCGTAGCCCGCGAAGCGCCGGCAAATGGCACTTCCGATGGCACCTGCGCCGCCGGTCACGATGACGTTCTTCCCGTCCAGTCCGCGCATCGTATCAGCCTCTCTCTGTCATCCTGAGCGCAGCGAAGGATCTCCCGTTGGCCACGCATTCGGTTGTTGCCGTTCGTGTCTGATCGTTCCGCGAGGTCCTTCGCTATCGCTCAGGACGACAGGAGCTAAATCGGCGAATAGGGATCGAATTTCGGCTTGCGCTTCTCGAGGTGCGAGGCGAGGCCTTCCTTCACGTCGGGACCGAGGAAGCCCAGCATTTCGAGGCCGAGCGAGGTGTCGAAGGTCGGGCCCATCATGCGCAGCCAGTTGTTGAGCGCGTACTTGGTGAAGCGGATCGATGTCTGCGCGCCCTCGGCCAGCTTGGTCGCGACCTCCAGCCCCTTGGCTTCGAGCTGGTCGTCCTCGACGCAGAGGGAGACGAGTCCGATGCGCTCGGCTTCCTCGCCGTCGACCGCCTCGCAGAGCAGCAGGTAGTACTTGGCCTTGGCCATGCCGCAGAGCAACGGCCAGACGATGCAGGCATGGTCGCCGGCCGCCACGCCGAGGCGGGTGTGGCCATCGATGATCTTGGCCTTCTTCGAGGCAATCGAGACGTCGGCCAGGATACCGGCGACGAGACCCGCGCCGACGGCCGGACCGCGCATCGTGCTGACGATCGGCTTGGAGCAGTTGATCACGTTGTAGACGATGTCGCGCGCTTCCTTCCAGGTGCGGAGCAGCGCGTTGTGGTCCTTGATGTTGTTCTCGATGATGTCGAAGTCGCCACCGGCCGAGAAGACCTTGCCGCCCGCACCTTGGATGATCACGCAGTTGACCGTGTCGTCGCCGTCGATGTCGCGCCACACGTCGACCAGCTCGCGGTGCATTATCGCATCCGTCGCGTTGTACTTTTCGGGCCGGTTCATCGTGACCCGCAGCACCTTGGGATGCGGGCGGTCGAACAGCAGGCGCTGATAGCGATTTTGCCAGTCGGACATGGTCTTTCCTCCGTTGCAGGACGTTAGCACCCCTGGTTCGCGTCGGGGAATGGCATGGCGATTGCGTTCCGTCTGCAGGGTGAACCGGGGAACGGACAGGGGGCCATCATGCGGGCAAGAAACTGGGCAATTGGCGCGGTGGCGACCGCACTGCTCTCCTTTTCAGGGCAGGCGCAGGCGCAGACGCAGACGATCCGCGCGGTCATGCATGCCGACATCAAGATCATCGATCCGATCTGGACCTCTGCCTACAACGTCCGGAACTACGGCTACATGGTCTACGACACCCTGCTGGCGATGGACGAGAACCTCGTCGTCCGGCCGCAGATGCTCGAAGGCTGGAAGATCAGCGACGACAAGCTCACCTATACCTTCACCCTGCGCGACGGGCTGAAGTTCCACGACGGCGCGCCGGTCACCTCGGCGGACTGCATCGCCTCGCTGCAGCGCTGGGCGCCCAAGGATGCGATGGGCCAGAAACTCTTCTCGCTCGTGAAGGAGCTGAAGCCGGTCGACGACAAGAGCTTCACCATGGTGCTGGCCGAGCCCTACGGGCTGGTGCTCGAATCGCTGGGCAAGCCCAGCTCCACCGTGCCGTTCATCATGCCCAAGCGAGTGGCCGATACGCCGAACAACGTTCAGATCAGCGATTCCACCGGCTCCGGTCCCTTCGTTTTCCGCAAGGACCTGTGGCGCCCGGGCGAGAAGACGGTCTACGACAAGTTCAAGGATTACAGGCCGCGGTCCGAGCCGGCCTCCGGCCTCGCCGGCGGCAAGGTGGTGAACGTCGACCGGGTCGAATGGCTCAACATCACAGACGCGCAGACCGCGGTGAACGCGCTGCTGGCCGGCGAGATCGACTATATCGACCAGCCCGAGATCGAACTGCTGCCGCTGCTCGCCAAGGACAAGAACATCGTCCTCGGCACCTACAACAAGCTCGGAGGCCAGATGAACCTCCGCTTCAACACGCTCCACAAGCCGTTTGACAACGCGAAGATCCGCCAGGCCGCGCTCTACGCGCTGAACCAGAAGGACTTCCTGATCGCGGGCTTCGGCGACGAGAAATACTACAAGGAATGCAAGGCGCTGTTCATCTGCGGCACTCCGTTCGCCACCGACAAGGGCTTCGAGGACAAGCTGAACTCCGACTTTGCCAAGTCGAAGGAGATCCTGAAGCAGGAGGGCTACGACGGCACGCCCGTCGTGCTGCTGTTCGCCACCGACACCCAGACCGGCCGCCTGACTCCGATCGTGAAGTCGCTGCTGGAGCGCGGCGGGTTCACCGTCGACATGCAGGCGATGGATTGGCAGACCGTGCTGTCGCGGCGCACCCGCAAGGAGCCGCCGGACAAGGGCGGTTGGCACGCCTTCATCACCACGTGGGTGTCGGCCGACCTGCTCGACCCGATCATGATGTCCTACATCGCCGCGACCTGCGAGAAGGCCAATGTCGGCTGGCCGTGCGATCCGCAGATGGAGAAGCTGCGCGATGCCTTCTCCCGGGCGACCGACGAGGCGAAACGCAAGGAACTGGCGATTGCCATTCAGGTTCGCGCCTCGGAGTATCCGATGTACGCCAATCTCGGCCAGTACATCATGCCCGTTGCCATGCGCACCACGATAACGGATCAGCTGCCCGGACCGGTGCCGATGTTCTGGAACATGAAGAAGAAGCAGTAAGTCTGTCGCGCCGAGGAAGCGCCAGGAGGAAACGTTGACCATCGTGATCCACGACGCCGCCATCGTCAC
>JAKFVZ010000286.1 GCA_021732965.1 Reyranella sp. | reverse complement strand
CATGCTGACCGAGCTGGCGGTGCTGGAAGAGGAGGGCGTCGTGAAGCTGCCGGCGCATCTCAGCTACGAGGAGGGCGCCACCCTTCCCTGCGCCGCCGTCACGGCATGGAACGCGCTGGTCGAGATCGGCCACATCAAGGCGGGTGACGTGGTGCAGATCCAGGGCACCGGCGGCGTCTCGATCTTCGCGCTGCAGTTTGCCCGGATGTTCGGCGCCCGCGTGATCGGCACCTCCAGCTCCGCCGCCAAGGCCGAGCGGCTGAAGCAGATGGGGGCCGAAGCCGTCATCGACTACAGGGCGACGCCGGACTGGGACCAGGAAGCGCTGAAGCTGACCGGCGGCCGCGGTGCCGACATCACCGTCGAGGTCGGCGGCGCCGGGACGCTCCCCCGCTCCTTCATGGCCACGCGCCTCGGGGGCTCGATCGCGGTGATCGGGCTTCTGTCGGGCATGGCCACGCTCGACCCGATGCCGATCCTGCGCCGCAACCTCAAGGTCCAGGGCCTGTACGTCGGCAGCACGCAGATGTTCGAGGCGATGAACCGCGCCATCGAGGCGAACGGCCTCAAGCCCGTCATCGACAAGGTGTTTCCTTTCGCCGAGGCGAAAGCGGCCTACCAGCACCTCAAGAGCCAGAAGCATTTCGGCAAGATCGTCATTTCACACGCTTAGGAAAGCACAACGCACCATGATCAAGCGTCGCCTGTTCAGCGCCGGCCTGCTGGCCGCTCCCTTCGCAAAGCCTGCCTTCGCCCAGACCACTCAATCGGCCTGGCAACCCTCCGGGCCGATCAAGATGGTCGTGGCCTATCCGGCCGGCGGCCCGACCGACGTGATCGCCCGCATCGTCGCGGCCGACATTTCGGGTCCGCTCGGCCAGCAGGTCGTGGTCGAGAACGTGTCCGGCGGCGCCGGCGCGATCGGCACGCGCGCCGTCGCCAAGGCCAAGCCCGATGGGCAGACGATCACCTTCGGCAACAACCAGACGCACGGCAACAACATGTTCATGCTGAAGGAGCCGGGCTACGACGCAGTGAAGGACTTCGCACCGCTGGCCGGCGCCGGCGCCTTCGAGCATGTCTTCGTCGTGCGCAACGACCTGCCGGTGAAGAATATCCAGGAGCTGATCGCGCTCGCCAAGTCCAAGCCCGGCGAGCTGAACTATGGCTCGACCGGCATCGGTTCGGGCTCGCATCTCTCGACCGAGCTGTTCATGGCGCGCACCGGCATCAAGATGACCCAGGTGCCCTATCGCGGCGCCCCGCCGCTGGTGCAGGACCTGGTCGGCGGCCGCATCGACATCTCCAACTCGACGCTGCCCAGCGTGCTGGCGCAGATCAAGGCCGGCACCATCCGCGCCATCGCGATCGGCAGCGCCAAGCGCAATCCGCAACTCCCCGATGTGCCGACGCTCGAGGAGCAGGGCGTGACCGGCGCCAATGCTTCCTCCTGGGCGGCCTTCTTCGCACCGGCGGCGACGCCGCAACCCGCGCTCGACCGTCTGTCGGGCGAGATCATGAACAGCCTGAAGAAGCCCGAAGTGGTCGAGAAGATCGACAAGCTGGGCTTCACCGTCGACCCGCGCGACCCGGCGCAGTTCAAGCCCTACCAGGAGCGGGAGATCGCGACCTGGGTGAAGATCGCCAAGGACGCCGGGATCGAGCCGGGAGAATAGGCAGCGCCATGAAGAACCTCTGGTCCGACAGCGACGCCAGGCAAGCCATCGCGAGCCATGCCACCAAGGGCATCGACGAGGACCTGGCGCTGCGCGTCTACACGACGCGCCTGCTGGGCGGCGAGCCGAAGCTGGTGCTGCACGGCGGCGGCAACACCTCGGTGAAGACTCGCATGGCCGACGTCACCGGCCAGCCGCTCGACGTTCTGTGCGTGAAGGGCAGCGGCTGGGACATGGGCACCATCGAGGCGCCCGGCCTGCCCGCCGTCCGCCTCGCGCCGCTGCGCGAGCTGGAAGGCCTGCAGGCGCTATCCGACGAGGACATGGTGAACGTGCAGCGCGCCAATCTGCTCGACAGCAAGGCACCCAACCCGTCGGTCGAGACGCTGCTGCACGCGTTCTTGGCCCACAAGTTCATCGACCATACGCATTCCAACGCCGTGCTGGCGCTGACCGACCAGCCCGACGGCGCCGAACTGGCGGCCGATCTCTACGGCAAGCGTGCCGCGCTCGTGCCCTACGTCATGCCGGGCTTCGCGCTCGCGAAGAAGACCGCCGAGATCGCGCGCGCAAATCCCGACGTCGAGGGGCTGATCCTGCTGAAGCACGGCATCTTCTCGATGGGGGCGACGGCGGAGGAAGCCTATGTCCGCATGATCGACCTCGTGACCATGGCCGAGCAGCGCCTCGCCAAGGCCACGCGGAAAATCTTCCCGGGTGCCACGCTGCCCGCGACGCCGGCGACGGCGGCGGAGATCGCGCCGATCCTGCGCGGGCTGTTCTCGCTGCCGGCCAAGACCGGCGGCCGTGAAGCCGCGCAACGCTTCGTGTTCGAGTTTCGCAGTTCGCCGGAGATCCTGGCCTATGTGAATGGCAAGGAGATCGCGCGCTACAGCCAGCAGGGTCCGGTGACGCCCGACCACGCGATCCGCACCAAGAACGTGGCCTTCATTGCGCCGGCACCGGAGGCCGGCAAGCTCGATGCGTTCAAGAGCGAGGCCAAGGCGGCGCTCGAGAAATTCGCGGCCGACTATCACGCCTACTTCACGCGCTACAACGGCCGCCAGATCACCGCAAAGAAGGAACTCGACCCGATCCCGCGCGTGGCGCTGGTGCCGGGCGTCGGCCTGTTCGGCATCGGCAACAGCTCGAAGGACGCGAAGATCGCGGCCGATCTCGCCGAGACCACGGTGGCGGTGATCGCCGACGCCGAGCGGCTCGGCACATACGAGTGCATTCCCGAGCCCGACATCTTCGACATCGAATACTGGTCGCTCGAACAGGCGAAGCTCAACAGCGCCGCCGAGAAGCCGCTGGCGCGGCGCATCGTGGTCGTGACCGGCGGCGCCTCGGGCATCGGTGCGGCGACCGCCGCCGCCTTCGCGCGCGAGGGTGCCGAGGTGGCGGTGCTCGACCGCGACGTGTCGAAGGTGGAGGGCTTCGCCGTCGCCTGCGACGTGACCGATCCGAAATCGGTGCGTGCGGCGTTCGACACCGTGGCGGCGACCTATGGCGGCGTCGACATCGTCGTCTCCAACGCCGGCGCCGCGTGGCAGGGCCGCATCGGCGACGTCGACGAGGCCGTGCTGCGCCAGAGCTTCGAACTCAATTTCTGGGCGCACCAGAGCGTGGCGCAGAACGCGGTCCGCATCATGCGCACCCAGGGTCTGGGCGGCTGCCTGCTGTTCAACACCTCGAAGCAGGCGGTGAATCCGGGGCCGGACTTCGGTCCCTATGGGCTGCCGAAGGCCGCGACGCTGTTCCTGATGCGCCAGTACGCGCTCGACCATGGCGGCGACGGCATCCGCGCCAACGCCGTGAACGCCGACCGCATCCGCACGGGTCTCCTGACGGACGAAATGATCGCACAGCGATCCAGGGCGCGCGGTCTCAGCGAGGCCGACTACATGGGCGGCAACCTGCTGGGCCTCGAAGTGACGGCCGACGACGTGGCGCAGGCGTTCGTTTCGCTGGCCAAAGCGGCGAAGACGACAGGCGCTGTCACGACCGTGGACGGTGGTAATATAGCGGCCGCCCTTCGCTAGGGAATCCTCATCCACGGGAGGTCCTGTTGTCGATAAAGACGCGTCCCCTCCATCCCTGCATCGGCGCCGAGATGACCGGCATCGATGCGACGCGGCCGTTGACGCCGGCCGAGGTTGCCGCCTTCGAGGCCGGCATGGACGAGCATGCCGTGCTGGTGCTGCCGGGCCAAGACATGACCGACGAGCAGCAACTCGACTTCACGCGCAACTTCGGACCGCTGCAGGAAGGCGCCAACACGACCCTGACGGCGACCACGATGCGCCTTGGCGAGGCCTTCGCCGACGTGTCCAATCTCGACAAGGACAACAAGCGACTGGAGCGCGACGACCGCCGCCGCATGGCCGCGCTGGGCAACCGGCTGTGGCACTCCGATGCCACCTTCCGCATCGTGCCGGCGCGCTACTCGCTGCTGAGCGGCCGCATCGTGACGCGTGACGGCGGCAACACCGAGTTCGCCGACATGCGCGCCGCCTACGATGCGCTAGACGAGGCCACCAAGGCCGAGATCGAGGACCTGGTCTGCGAGCATTCGCTGATCTACTCGCGCGGCCAGCTGGGCTTCACCGATTTCACCGACGAGGAACGCCATCGCATGCGCCCCGTGCTGCACAGGCTCGTGCGCACGCATCCGGTCACGGGCCGAAAGTCGCTGCTGCTGTCGGCCCATATCGGCGCCATCGTCGGCTGGCCGCGCCCCGAGGCGATGGCCTTCATCCGCGACCTGATGGAACACGCGACGCAGCCCCAGTTCGTCTACGTCCACCACTGGACGAAGCATGACTTCGTGATCTGGGACAACCGCACCACGATGCACCGCGTCCGCCGCTTCGACGACCTCAACATCGTCCGCGACATGCGCCGCACCACGACCATGAGCGAAGGCCCGACGGTCGAGGGGCAGCAGGCGGCTTAGCAATAAGTTAGCGCCCCTCGAACTCCGCATCCTTCTTCGGGATCAGGTCGTAGGGCAGCGCGAAGCCCGGCATTGCCTTGATCCGGTCGCGCCACGCCGCGAGGTTGGACCGCGAGTCGATCGACAGGCCGCCTTCATGGGCGAAGACCATGCGACCCCAGCAGCCGATGTCGGCGATCGAGCAGGCATCGCCCACCAGCCATTCGCGCCCGGCCAGTGCCTTGTCGGCGAAGTCGAGGGCTGCCTCGGCGCCCGGCCGGAAGAAGTTCACGATGTCCTGCGACACGTCGGGACGGAAGCGCGCGAAGTGGCGGACACGGGCCACGTTGGTGATGGCGTCGTTCTCCCACGACAGCCACTCGCGCGCCTGCCAGCGATGCTGTTCGGTCTTCGGCTCGAAGCAGCCGGTGGTGCGCGCGAGGTAGTCGAGGATCACGTTCGACATCACGAGGGTGAGCCCGCGATGGCGCAGCACCGGCACCTGTCCGTAGCGGTTGATCGCCAGGTGCGCGGCTTCCTTCTGCACGCCGTTCTTCAGGTTGACCGTGCGGAACGAGAATGGCAGGCCCGAGAGCGCCAGGAAGAGCATCGGCTTGTAGCTGGAACTCGACGTGAAACTGCCGTGCAGAACGAGGCGCTCGTCGGTCATCGGAACTCCTGTGG
>JAKFVZ010000285.1 GCA_021732965.1 Reyranella sp. | reverse complement strand
GAACTCGATGATCTTCTGGTCGACGCGCAGGCTGTCGCCGGCCTTGGCATGGAGCGTCTTCACCGTGCCGTCGCGCGTGGCGCGAAGCACGTTATCCATCTTCATAGCCTCGACCACCGCCAGCGCCTCGCCCGCCTTGACCTCCTGCCCTTCGCTGACCGCGACCGAGGCCAGCAGGCCCGGCATCGGCGACAGCAGGAACTTCGAGGTGTCGGGCGCGGCCTTCACCGGCATCAGCGCATAGAGCTCGGCCTGGCGCGGCGTGAGCACCAGCACGTCCGCCTGGCCGCCCTCGTGGACCAGGCGCCAGCCCGATCCCAGGGCATCGACTTGCACGACGAGATCGTGCTGGTCGACCTTCGCATGCACGAGCGGCTCGCCCGGCAGCCAGCCGGTCTCGATCACGATGTGCCGGCCGTCGGTCTCGACGACGTATTCCAGACCGCCGCCGCTCACCGACACGGCGATCGGTGCCCGGTTGAGCATGACGACGCGCTCGGACTGCGGCGAACCCGCGCGATGGCCATGGATGCGGTCGACGACCGCGGCGATGGCCGCCAGCATGGCCGGATCGCCCGGCGGCAGATGCTCCGCCGTGAAGCCGCCCTTGAATTCCTCGGCAATAAAGTTGGTCGTGAGGTTGCCGGCCACGAACCGCGGATGGGCCATCAGCGCCGCCAGGAACGGCACGTTGTGCGACACGCCGCGCACGTAGAATTCGTCCAGCGCGCGGCGCATGCGGTCGATCGCGGCATTGCGCGTCGGGCCGTAGCTGCACAGTTTGGCGATCATCGGGTCGTAGAACATCGAGATCTCGCCGCCCTCGAACACGCCGGTATCGACGCGCACGTCGGGGCCGGGCTGCGGCTCGCGATACTTAACGAGGCGGCCGGTGGAGGGCAGGAAGTTCCGGAACGGATCTTCCGCATAGACACGGGCCTCGACGGCCCAGCCTTCCAGCTTCACGTCCTTCTGCTGGAACGGGAGCTTCTCGCCCGCCGCCACGCGGATCATCAGCTCGACCAGGTCGAGGCCGGTGATCAGCTCGGTCACCGGATGCTCGACCTGAAGCCGGGTGTTCATCTCGAGGAAGTAGAACTTGCGGTGCTTGTCGACGATGAACTCGACGGTGCCGGCGCTCTTGTACTTGACCGCCTTGGCCATGGCGACGGCCTGCTCGCCCATCGCCTTGCGCGTCTTGGCGTCGAGGAACGGGCTCGGCGCCTCCTCGATCACCTTCTGGTGCCGGCGCTGGATCGAGCACTCGCGTTCCCAGAGATAGACGCAGTTGCCGTGGCCGTCGGCGATCAGCTGGATCTCGATATGGCGCGGCTCCTCGACATACTTCTCGATGAACACGCGGTCGTCGGCGAACGAGGCCTTGGCTTCGTTGGTGGCCGATCCGAACCCCTCATGCGCCTCGGCATCGTTGTAGGCGATGCGCATGCCCTTGCCGCCGCCGCCGGCCGAGGCCTTGATCATGACGGGGTAGCCGATCTTCTGGGCGATCTTGACTGCCTCGTCGGCATTGGGAATCGCGGCCAGATAACCCGGCACCGTGCTGACGCCGGCCTTCTGCGCGAGCTTCTTGGATTCGATCTTGTCGCCCATGGCGTAGATCGCGCGTGCGTCCGGGCCGATGAACTTGATGCCTTCGGCGGCCAGCGCCTTCTGGAAGGCCTCCTTCTCGGACAGGAAGCCGTAGCCGGGATGGACGGCCTGGGCGCCGGTCTGCTTGCAGGCCTCGATGATCTTGTCGATCAGCAGATAGGACTGCGCCGAGGGCGGCGGTCCGATCAGCACCGCCTCGTCGGCCTCGCGCACATGCAGCGCGTCGGCGTCGGCCTCCGAATAGACCGCCACAGTCTTGATGCCGAGTCGCTTGCAGGTCCGGATGACGCGGCAGGCGATCTCGCCGCGGTTGGCGATCAGGATCTTGTCGAACAGCGGCGCGCCCTCGGCGGGCTTCCGGGCCGGCGCCTTCCTCGGCGCTTTGACCGGGGCTTTCGCCGTCGCGGTGCTCTTGTTGCCCTTGGGGGCGTTCTTGGCGACCTTCTTCCTGGCGGCCATGCTCACATTCCTTCTTTTCTGCGATCGAAGAAGCCCTTGGCCCACAGCGAGTGGGCGGCGATCAGGGGCAACCAGACGATGAGGACCCAGAGCCACCACGGATACTGGCGGCTGACGATGAAATTCAGCGGGATGATCACGAGCAGCGCGAGAAGACCGACCATCAGGTGCTTGCGCACGATCCGGCCGCGCCTCATGCGCTCCTCGGGAGAGAGACGCACGTCGTTCCCGTCACAGGGGCACGTTGCCGTGCTTGCGCCACGGATTCTCGAGTCGCTTGGTCTCGAGCGTGGCCAGCGCCTTGCAGATCCGGCGGCGCGTCCCGTGGGGCATGATCACGTCGTCGATGAAGCCGCGGTTGGCCGCCACGAACGGGTTGGCGAACTTCTCGCGATATTCCTCGGTGCGTGCCGCGATCTTCTTCGCATCGCCGATGTCGGAGCGGAAGATGATCTCCACCGCGCCCTTGGCGCCCATCACCGCGATCTCCGCGCCGGGCCAGGCATAGTTCACGTCACCACGCAGATGCTTGGAGGCCATGACGTCGTAGGCGCCGCCATAGGCCTTGCGGGTGATGACCGTCACCTTCGGCACCGTCGCCTCGGCATAGGCGTAGAGCAGCTTGGCGCCGTGCTTGATGATGCCGCCGAACTCCTGCGTCGTGCCCGGCAGAAAGCCCGGCACGTCGACGAAAGTCACGATCGGGATGTTGAAGGCGTCGCAGAAGCGCACGAAGCGCGCGGCCTTGCGCGAGCTGTCGATGTCGAGGCAGCCCGCCAGCACCATCGGCTGGTTGGCCACGAAACCCACCGGGCGGCCGGCCATGCGGCCGAAGCCCACCACCATGTTGGCGGCCCACTCGGGCGACAGTTCGAAGAAGTCGCCCTCGTCCACGACCTTCAGGATCAGCTCCTTGATGTCGTAGGGCTTGTTGGGATTCTCCGGCACCAGCGTGTCGAGCGAGAGATCGTCGCGATCAATCGGATCGAGCGTGGTGCGGACCGGCGCCTTCTCGCGGTTGTTCGAGGGCAGGAAATCGACGAAGCGGCGAAGCTGCAGCAGCGCCTCGATGTCGTTCTCGAAGGCGAGATCGGCCACGCCCGACTTCTGCGTGTGCGTGAGCGCGCCGCCCAGCTCTTCCTGCGTCACCGTCTCGTGCGTGACGGTCTTCACCACGTCGGGACCGGTGACGAACATGTACGAGCTGTCCTTCACCATGAAGATGAAGTCGGTCATCGCCGGCGAATAGACCGCGCCGCCGGCACAGGGGCCCATGACCATCGAAATCTGCGGAATGACACCCGAGGCCAGCACGTTCTTCTGGAAGACGTCGGCGTAGCCGGCGAGCGAATCGACGCCCTCCTGGATGCGCGCGCCGCCCGAGTCGTTGAGGCCCAGCACCGGCGCGCCGACCTTCATCGCCATGTCCATGACCTTGCAGATCTTGGCGGCGTGCATACCCGACAAGGCTCCGCCGAAGACCGTGAAATCCTGACTGAAGACATAGACGAGGCGGCCGTTGATCGTGCCGTGGCCGGTGACCACGCCGTCGCCGGGAATCTTCTGGTTCTCCATGCCGAAATCGATCGAGCGATGCTCGACGAACATGTCGTATTCCTCGAACGACCCCGGATCGAGGAGCGCGTCGATGCGCTCCCGTGCGGTCAGCTTGCCCTTGGCGTGCTGCGCCTCGATGCGGCGCTCGCCCCCGCCGAGACGCGCCGCGGCACGCCTGCGCTCGAGTTGTTCCAACATTTTCTGCATCTGAATCTCCGGCCCTCGGTCAGTTTTCGGCCAATAACGCGATCACGTCTAGCGGAGGAATCGCTTCTCGTTGTCTTTCACCGTTCCCATACCCTGCAAATCGAAGACCTCGTCAACGGTGGCGATGCTGGCCTCGACTCCGTGGATGCCGCCCTCCTTGCGGATCCGGGCGAAGGTCTTGCGCATCGCGCCGACCGCGGCGCGGATCGCATGGTTGCCCCAGATCAGCAGCCCGACCTTCTTCAGTTCGCGCACGCGCGCCACCGTCATCTGCGGATAGGCGGTCGGCACCAGCGCGATCGGCACCCTGCCGTCCCATGCCTTGATGAAGGCCTCGATCTCGTCCGGCGTCTTCTGCTTGGAATGGACCAGGATCAAGTCGGCACCCGCGGCCTCGTAGGCACGCGCCCGCTTCAGCGCCTCGTCCTGGCCGAGCCCCGCGATCAGCGCCTCGGTGCGCGCCACTACGACGAGATCCGGATCGCGCCGGGCCGAACGCGCCGCCTCGATCTTTCCCTGGAACTCCTCGATCCGGACCATGTCCTGCCGGCCGCCGGCGATCAGGCTGGTGACCTTGGGGAAGCTCTTGTCCTCCATCACGATCGCACCGACACCGGCGCGCTCGTATTGTTCCACGGCATAGAGCACGTTGATGGCATTGCCGAAGCCGGTGTCGATGTCGGCCACAACCGGCAGGCCCGAACGGTCAACCATGGCCCGCGTCATGTCGAGATGCTGGGTCATCGACACGACGCTGACGTCCGGCACCCCGTACATCGCGGAGAGCTCGAAGCCGGAGGCCCAGATCGCGTCGAAGCCGGCCTCTGCCGCGAGCATCGCCGACAGCGGGCTGTGCGCCGCCATCGCCTCGACGAGTCCATTTTCCGCCATGACTTTCCGCAGCCTGGTTCCCGCGCCCATGATTCCCCTCAGCCGCGCAGTCGCGCGTTTTCCAGCAATGAAAGAAAGCGCGCGCCCGCCCCGATGTCCCGGCGCACGCCCTCGCGCTGCTTCTCGGCGGTGGGATCGTCGCCCCAGCGATCGATCTGGTAAAGCTCGTCGGTCTGCGCGGCCGTGAAGGCCTCCTCCGCGTCGAGGCGGCCGTCGGAAACCGCCAGCGCGATCACCACCGAGCCGGCGATATGCGTGAGATTGTAGAGCGCCGAAAGCGCCAGATCGCCATGCGCGGCCACCGCCTCGAGAAGCCGGGCCTGGGCCTCAGACGGCTGCTCGACGAAGCCGATTCCGTCGGCGGTGATCAAGCGCGCGCCATGCCGCTCGGCGGCCCAGTCGAGCAACGGCTGCCAACGGTCCTGCTGTAGCTTGACCAGGCTGTCCGGCGCGGTGGCCCGATAGCAGAGCAGGTCCGAGCCGGCGTACTTCGCCGTATCGGCAATCACCTCGTCGCGTCGGGAGACAACGCGGTCGATGCCGGTCGCGGCCAGGCGCGTGAGCGGCAGATGCGCGGCATT
>JAKFVZ010000049.1 GCA_021732965.1 Reyranella sp. | reverse complement strand
TGAGGAGGCCCGAAGGGCCGTCTCGAAGGATGGGCAACAAACGCGGTGCTCGTGCCCATGCTTCGAGACGCGCTCCTGCGGAGCGCTCCTCAGCATGAGGTTGGTGTTGGTGATTCCATCGTGTTCGGAAAGACTCTAACCGAAGCGGACGCTCACGGTCCGCTCGCGCCCCGGCGCGACCGACAGTATCTCGCCAGCGGGTGGCTCGTCTCCCGCGCCGGTCGGCAGCAGCGTCACACGACGCTGTTCGCCGGGCTGCAGATGGAAACCCTCGTCCTCCGCCCGATGGTGCGGAGCCTCGATCTGGATGCAGGGTGCGAACTTCTCCGCCTGGATCGTGACGGCCCATCCACCGCCCTCGCGCTCGAGACTGGCCGACAGGCCGGGATCGTGCGTGAGCGCGGCGCGGCCGAGCGGGTAGTAGACAGCTTCGGCGAGGCGGGCGCCCGTGACGGCATCGGTCAGGGTCACGGTCGCCACGTCGAGCGAAGGCGCCCCGAAGCGATAGGCGTAGGTGATGTCGAAGAACGATCCGATGAGTTCGGCCGAACTCATCGTCCTGGCTCCGCGCGGCGGCAGCGCGATCTCGCACTCCCGCCGCATGACCACGATGTCGCCCGCCTGGAGACAGACGAGCGTCAGCCTGGCCCGCAGAGGCGTGTCGGCCTCGTTGATCACATGGACGCCGAGCCCGTTCAGCCCCTCGTCCGTCACGGCGACCTGCACGGGCCGGAACGCCCGCCGCAAGCCGTGCCAGGCCAGCTTGGGAATGCCATTGGAATCGATCACGCCCCAGCCGGGGCCCGGCGTCAGGTCCTTCAGCATCCATACCAGCGCGCCGTCGCAGGAGGAGTTCGGTCGCCGCCATTCGCCGATCGCCGCTTCCATGAGATCGGCCGACAGAAGGCGCGACAGCCGACGGTAATGCTCGGAATCCGTGACCTTGAGGTGCGCGGCGTCGACGGCGTAGAGCAAGCCGAGATAGTGGTCTCGCACCGCTGCGAAATCCCAGTCGGCACCGCGATCCTTCGGCACGATGTCCGTCGGGCGCGCCGCACCGGCCGGCGTGTTCGCGAACGCCAGGCACTCCGCGGCGAAGCGAACGCCGGCCCGCCGGGCATCTTCCAGCGGCCGTCGATAGGCGCCCACTCCGTAATAGTGCGACACGCCGGCGTCGGGCTGGAACGGCAGGTCGCCGCCCTGCGGCGATTGCGCGATGCAGGGCACGTCAGGGCAAAGCGATTGCGCGACGCGCGGCAGGATCTCGTCGTACAGCGGACTGCTCCAGAGACCGGGAGGCAGACCGAACATCGCAGCCTGCTGGGCGATCTCGCTGCCGCCGCACAGAAGCGCGAGCGAGGGATGCCGCCGCACGCGGGACAGCAACTGCTCCGCCTCCCGCTCGACGCTCGCGCGGAACGAAGGGTCGCCGACGGGATAGTCCATGCTGGCAAACATGAAGTCTTGCCAGACGAGGATGCCGAGTTCGTCGCTCAGCGCGAAGAAGTCCTCGCTCTCGTAGGTCATGGTTCCGCCGACGCGGATCATGTTCATGTGGGCGTCGCGCGCCTGACTGAGCCACGGCAGCAGCGTCGCGCGGTCCGCGGCCAGCGTGACGATGTCCGCCGTGCTCCAGCACGCGCCGCGGGCAAAGACCGGCTGGCCGTTGATGCGAAACGCGAAGCCTCTTCCGTCGGCGCCGCGCTCGATCTCGACCGAGCGGAACCCGACCGATCCGAGATCGAGTTCGACGTCTCCCACCACGGCCCACGCCCGATGGAGACAGGGCTTGCCGTGTGTATGTGGCCACCATTTCTCGACGCCGGGCAGGCGCAGCCGGCCTTCCAGCCGTCCTGCCTCGTTCCATCGAAGCGGCGTCGAGGCATCGCCGACCTTCAGCCGCGCCACCGGACGCCCCTCAGGGACATCGAGATCGAGCGCGACGTCCAGCAGACCGTCGGTACCGTCAAGAGTCGCGCGGAGCGAGGCGGCCCTCAGACGCAGCGGCCTGCCCTCCTCCACGATCTCGACCGGCCGCCAGGGACCCACGGCATGAACCGGCGGCTGCCAGCCGGTCATGTGGCCCAGCAGCGTCGTTCGCACGTGGCGCAGGGCGTTGTTGCCGACCAGCGCCGTCCGCCAGCGCGCCCGCCCCTTTCGACGCGCCAGCTCCGCGTCGAGCGAGCGAAAGACGATGACGAGTTCATTGTCGCCGGCGAGATCGACCTCGACCTCGTGCGCGAGGAACATGTTGTCGGAAACGAGGATGGATCGCCCGTTGAGCCAGACCTCGGCCAGGGTCGCCAGTCCCTGAAAGCGAAGCACGCTTCGCCCTGTCCCGCCAAAGCGCGTGCGATACCAGAAGTCCTTGTCGTGCAGCGGCGCCGGTTCCTCGACGCTCCAGCGGCCGGCGTCGCGCAAAGCCTGGGCGGCCGTGCCCGGCACCACCGCACCGATCCAGTCGGTCACGCTCGAAAGCGCGTCCGGGCGGGACACGACGCCCGGCGCGGTACAGGCGAGACGCCATTCGCCGCCGAGGGGCGCAAATCCCGCCATCACCCGAACCGTTCCCCGAGCGTAGCGAAGATCAGATCGTAGTCGGCTTCCAGCGCCTGGAGATCCACCGCGCCGGCGTCGAACCTGCGGCGGTGGACCATCCGCGCGAGCTGGAACTGGACCGCCTTGACCGCCTCCGCGAGATGCCGGCTGGCCGCCGCCGCGGGGTCGAGCCCTTCGACGCCCTGGGTGCCCAGCCATTCGAGATAGGTCCCCAGCATCTCGAAGTTGGCGCCGAGTTGGCGCGGCACGTTGAAGGCATGGAGATGGAAATGGCCCATGCCGCGCCGCGCGAGCCCTTCCAGAAGCGCCGGCAATGCCGCCCGCCACTCGCGGATCGGATGGCGTCGCGGCCTGTGCTCGAGATGGCCACGCAACAAGGCGACGGACGCTTCCAGCAGCGCCGGGCCGGCGAGAGCCTCGCCATCCCGCTTGACGAATTCGGCATAGGGAAAGAGTACGACCGGCTCATGGAACAGCCCGTCATAGTCGGCTCCGGCGAGTTCGTAGTAGCCCGTACCGTGGAAGTACCCCAGCCGCCTGTCCGGCGGATCGAGCGCGATCACCGCGATGCTGGTCTTCACATGCGCCTTCCGGTGCGCGTCGCCGGCATCGGGCAACCAGAAGGCATCGACCTCGACCAGCACCGGCCGGCCGCGTCGCAGCTGCGCCATCGACTGCGCCTCGACCGAATCGAAGATCGGCAACTCCTGAACCGAGAGGCCGAAGAGGCGCTGCAGGTCCTCGAGCGGGAACTTGAAGAAGGTGAAGTGGTCGCCCTCGAAATCCTGCAACACCGTGAAGGGGAGCGCCGCCTCGGCGGGATGGCCGAGTGCCGGCAGCAGCTCGATCCAGAGGTCGACGTAGCAGTTGGTCTCCGGCCAGATCCGGTCGCCGCCGTGCAAGGCGCTGGAGCGCCACGTCGCCGGGCTGATGCCCAGCAGGTCGACGCCGTCAGAGTCCGAGGACATTGCGCACGCCGACCGGCCAGTTGCCGGGAACGAAGCCGTGATGGCGAAGCAGCGCGAGCGTCAGCCGCTCGACCCCGAAGCCGACGCATGCCGTATGGGCCGTGTCGCCCGCGAACGCCTCGATCGCCCAGGCTCTTCCGAAGAGATCGCGATGATCGTTGAAGCTGACGCAGGCCGTGCGCGGTGCCGCCGCCACGATCGGCACCAGCAACTCGAACTTGAGACTCTTCTCCCGCTGGCTGCTTGCGAGAATACGACCGGCCCTGCCGAAGAAGGGATCGCTCGCGACCTCGATCGCGACCGGCAATCCCAGCGATTCGACCAGCGTCCGCGCCCGTTCCATCCAGGTCTCGCGAAACGATTCGATCTGCTCCGCCGAGCCGATACGGACATGCTCGCGCTGACGGAACATCTGCATCCGCGCCGGATCGATCGAGGGCTCGTGCCGGAAACACCAGGTGTAAACGTCGACAAGGGCCCCTTGCGCCGGCACTCGTCCCCGCGATGCGACGACGGGATAGACTCCGTAACAGGCGGCCGGGGTCAGGGCGACGCCGGTCGGCCGTTGTGTCCCCGACCAGTCGCCGCCCTTCGACAGGCTGTCGAGCAGGACGCGGTGATCGTCGTCGCCACCGGAAAAACTCGCCACCGTGCCCGCGAGGTGCGGGAAGTTGCGCAGATAGCCGCTCTTCTCGAGCTGCAAGCTGCCAATCCCCGGCGGAAATCGCATGACCTCGGGCTGATCGGCATCGCCCGCCGCGCCGATCGCCGCGTTGAGCCCCTCGACGATCCGCTCGAAAGTCCCGCTGCGCCCGAACAGGCCGTCGACGCCCATGGAAATCAGCAGCCCGTGCTGCAGCAGATCATCCCGGAATTGTTTGTAGGCGGCAGCGGGGTCTGTCACGCCAGCAGCTCCGAATCGTCCCGCAGCGCCAGGGCGAGGCCCGCATTGTTCGCCACGATGCGGTCGTTGTTCACCATCACGACCGCCGAATGGGCGTCGCGCAGCAGGCGTCCGATGCTGTAGGCCGAATCGTTGCGATAGCCTTCCAGACCGCAGATCAGCATCGCCTGCCCCACGATACTCACCACCTTCTGGGAGCTGAGCATCTTGAGGTTGTTCATTGCCAGCGCGAACGGCAGCGCGGACAGCCCATCGCCGGAACCGGCTGCAGCCTCATATTGGCGAAGACAGTCTAACAACTCGCCCTTCATCGACTGCAATTCACCCATGGCTTCGGCAAGCCGCGCGGCGCCGATCGGCTGCACGCCGGGCTTTCTCTTCGCTTCGGCCCGGACGAAGGCCCTGGCGCGCGACAGCGCCTCGCCGGCGATTCCCAGCCACAGGGCGCTCCACACGAGATGCGAGGTCGGCAGCATGGTCTGCGCCGAGATGTCGGCGTAGGGCACCTGAAGGATCTGGGCGATCTCGCCTTCGGCAGCGAGGCGGTAGCCGTTGGAACAGGTGCCGCGCATGCCGAGCGTGTTCCAGGCTTCGCGGGCCTGCAGATCGGCGTCGGCCCGCAATACGACGGCGAGCATCTGGTCCGACGGAGGCGATTGCGGGGTTCGGCGCGCCGTCACGAGGATCGCGTCGCACGGCTCGGCATAGGAGATGACGGGCGCCTGCTTGGTCAGTGTGAACCTTCCTCGCCGCTCGTCCAGCGCGCACACGCTCGACCGCACATCGCCGCCCACGCCGGCCTCGGACGTCGCCGAGGCCAGCAGCAGCTGCTCGCTTGCCAGGCGCCGAATGAATGCCCGGAGCCAGGGATTGCCGCCGGCGTGCAGGAC
>JAKFVZ010000272.1 GCA_021732965.1 Reyranella sp. | reverse complement strand
GATGTTCAGCGTCTCGCGAATCACGGTTCGCCGCGCCATGACCAGCCTGCACGATGCCGGCCTGGTCGAACGCGGCGCCGGCCGGCGCACCGTCGTGCGGCCGCAGATCGGCCAGCCGATGCGCATGCCGATGACCTCGGTGATCGAGAACATCGTTTCCTACGGTGCCGAGACCGTGGCCAAGGTCGTGGAGTTCGGTTACGTGCAGGCCCGCGGCTTCGCGCGGGACCGGCTGTGGGATGCCGACCAGAAGCCGGTGCAGCGCGCCGTGCGCGTGCGCTCCCAGGACGGCACGCCGGTGATGCATCTCACCAGCTACATCCCGGCCGCGCTGGGCGAGACCTTCACCAAGACCGACCTCAACCGCATTCCGATGTTCCAGCTGCTCGCCCGGGCCGGCGCCCATATCTGCGGCGCTGAGCAGCTCGTGTCCGCGGTGCTGGCCGAACCGCTGGTCGCCTCGCGCCTCGGCGTCAAGGTGGGGGCGGCGCTGATCGACCTGCGCAGCCTGATGATCGACCAGCAGGGGCGGGCCGTCGAATACGTCGAGATGCTGGCGGTGCCGGAGCATCTCAAGCTGCGCTTCAACATGCATCCCGAGCAATTCAGGTCGTCCACCGGCGTCACGCCGGCGCAAAAACGCAAACGCTGAAGGAGGAAACCATGTCCAACGCCGCCAATTTCCGCAAACTGCTGGCCTCGAAGAAGATGATCGTCGCCCCCGGCGCGATCGATTGCATCACCGGGCGCGCCATCGCCCAGGCCGGCTTCTCCGCCGTCTACATGACCGGCGCCGGCACCTCGGCGACGCTGGGTTATCCCGACTACGGCCTGATCACCATGAGCGAGATGGTGGGCAATGCCGGCCGCATCGTGAATTCGATCGACATTCCGCTGATCAGCGACAGCGACACCGGTTTCGGCAACGAGCTGAACGTCTACCGCACGGTGCAGGAGTTCGAGCGCGCCGGCGTCGCCGCGATCCACATCGAGGACCAGGTGTTCCCGAAGAAGTGCGGCCATCTCGACAACAAGGAGCTGGTGAGCCGCGAGGACTTCATCGCCAAGATCCGCGCCGCCGCCGCCGCCCGCAAGTCGAAGGACTTCTGCATCATTGCCCGTACCGATTCGCGCGCCGTGATCGGCCTCGACGAAGCGGTCGAGCGGGCCAACGCTGCGCTGGCCAATGGCGCCGACGTGGCCTTCGTCGAAGCGCCGCAGACCATGGCCGAGATTGAATCGGTGCCGAAGCGGGTCAACGGTCCCTGCCTGCTGAACGTCGTGCGCGGCGGCAAGACGCCGGAGATCGACCTCGATGTCGCCGAGCGCATGGGCTACGCCATCGCCATCGTCCCCGGCCTGCTGCTGGGCGGCATCATCTCGACCTGCGACCGCCTGCTGGGCGACCTGAAGCAGGGCAAGTTCCCGCCGGTCAGCGGCTCTCCGGGCAAGACCTTCGCCCGCTTCGGCGCCGCCGAATGGGACGAGCGCCGCACCGCCTTCCGCGACCAGGTCAAGGCCGCCGCCGAGTAGTCATCTCATGTTCCTCTCCCCCGCGGCTTGTAATCAAGCCGCCTCTTAGGGGGAGAGGCTAGGTGAGGGGGTGAGTCGGTGCTTTGCCCCCTCACCCAACCTCTCCCCCTAGCGGGGGAGAGGAGAATAATGATCAAGGAGGAAGTGCATGGCCGCCGCGCGCACGATGTTCGAGAAGATCTGGCAGCGTCACGTCGTCGTCGATCGCGACGACGGCTACACGCTGCTCTATATCGACCGCCACCTGATGCATGACGGCTCGGCCGCGGGATTCGCCAAGCTGCGCGAGCGCAACATGAAACTGCGGCGCCCGGATCGCGGTTTCGCCACGCCCGACCATTACGTGCGCAGCGACAGCCGCGACGTGGCCGACATCGTAGACCCGCATCATCGCAAGCTGGTTGAGGCCATCCGCACCAACACCGCCGAAAGCGGCGTCACCCTGTTCGATCTCGGCGACGAGCGGCAGGGCATCGCCCATGTCGTCGGCCCGGAGCAGGGCGTGACCCAGCCCGGCCTCACGCTGGTCTGCGGCGATTCGCACACCTCCACGCACGGCGCACTGGGTGCGCTCGCCTTCGGCATCGGATCGTCGGAAGTGGCGCACGTGATGGCCACGCAATGCCTGTGGCAGCGCAAGCCCAAGGCGATGCGGATCAGCGTCGATGGCACGCTGGGCGAGGGGATCACCGGCAAGGACGTCATCCTGGCGATCATCGCCAAGATCGGCACCGCCGGCGCGGTCGGCCATGTCATCGAATATGCCGGCAGCGCGATCCGCGGCCTGTCGATCGAGGGTCGCCTCACCGTCTGCAACATGTCCATCGAGGCTGGCGGCAAGGCCGGCATGGTGGCACCGGACGACACGACGATTGCCTATCTTAAGGGCCGGCCGTTCTCGCCGAAGGAATCCGAATGGGACAAGGCGGTCGCCTTCTGGCGCACCGTGCCGAGCGACGAGGGCGCCACTTTCGACCGTGACGTCAGCCTCGACGCGGCGTCGATCACGCCCATGGTGACCTGGGGTACCAGCCCCGAGGACGCGCTGTCGATCACCGGCCGCATTCCCGAGCCGTCGACGGCGCCGGATACGGCCAAGAAGGACAGCATGAAGCGCGCTCTCGATTACATGGGCCTGGTGCCCGGCACGCCGCTCGAGCAGGTGCCGGTCGACCGCGTCTTCATCGGCTCCTGCACCAATAGCCGCATCGAGGATTTGCGCGCCGCCGCCAAGGTCGCCAAGGGCCGCAAGGTCGTGATCCCCTCCTGGGTCGTCGCGGGATCGGGCCTGGTGAAGAAGCAGGCCGAGGCCGAGGGGCTCGACAAGATCTTCGTCGAGGCCGGCTTCGAATGGCGCGAGCCCGGCTGCTCGATGTGCGTCGGCATGAACGGCGATACCGGCAAGCCGCAGCAGCGCATCGCCTCGACCTCGAACCGCAACTTCATCGGCCGCCAGGGACCGGGCGTGCGCACGCATCTGCTGAGCCCCGCGATGGCGGTGGCCGCCGCCGTGTCCGGCCATTTCGCCGACGTCCGCAAGCTGGCCTGAGGAGCATCGCCATGGAAGCTTTCACCACGCTCGACGCGGTCGCGATCCCGATCGACCAGCCGAACCTCGACACCGACCAGATCATCCCGGCGCGCTTCCTCGGCAAGCCGCGCGACATGCAGGTCAGTGCTCTGTTCCACGACCTGCGCTACACGCCCGACAAGACACCGCGACCGGAGTTCGTCACCAACATGCCGGCCTATGGCGGCGCGAAGATCGTGGTGGCGGAGCGCAATTTTGCCTGCGGCTCCTCGCGCGAAAACGCCGTCACGGTGATGGTCGACAACGGCCTGCGGGCCTTCATCGCGCCGAGCTTCGGCGACATCTTCTTCAATAACTGCTTCCAGAACGGCGCCCTGCCGATCCGCGTCGATGCCGCCCGCGCGGCCGAGCTGCGCGGTCTGTTGCGCGCCTCCCCGGGCGCGAAGATCAGCATCGACCTTGCGGCCCAGACCGTGACCGGCCCTGACGGCAAGACCGACCGGTTCGAGATCGATTCGTTCCGCAAGGATTGCCTGCTGCAGGGCGCCGACGAGGTCAGCCTCACCCTGGGTTACGACAAGGACATCAAGGAATTCGAGGCCAGGCAGCGCCAGGAGATGAGCTGGCTGTAGTTACTTCGCCGGCCCGAATCCCTGCAACGTCCAGACGAGCGGAGCGGGGTCGATGCGGACCTCGCCGCTCTGCGGCCGGTCGATGTCGACGATTAGTACGATGGCGAGAGTCCAGACGCCGAGCAGCAGGACGGAAAGCACCATCTGGCGGCTGCCGACCAGGCCAAAGCCGTAGCCCACCGCCCCGACGGCGAAGATCGAGACGGTCAGGAGAAGCCGAAGGATATACGACGGCACATGGGCGTTGAGATTGCGACGGTTGGTCAGCGACAGGTCGATCATCTCGTTGAGCGAGGTGAGCAGAAGCCCCGAGATCGGCGTGGGCGACCGTTCGGCCACCGCGCGGGCCAGGGTCCAGATCTCGGACTGCAGCCTGTTCGTGCGCTGCAACAGATCATCGGACTGCTTGTCGGACGAACTGCCCATCACCACCGCGATGCGGACCTCGGTATATTCGCGCAACAGCTTCTGGAGCGCCTCGCCCTCGGTCCCCGTCCCGACGCTGGCGCGCAGCCAGACGGTGCCGATCGCATTGGCCTCGGCCAGGACCGAATCGCGGCGCTGCTGATAGCGGTCCGAGGCCATGGAAAGCGATACGCCGAGCAGGAACGCCAACAGGCCCATGATGCCCGCCGTCGCAAAATTGACCGACGATTTCTCGCCGTCGGTGGGGACATGGCGACCGGCGGCCAGCCGGCCGAACCAGACGCCGATTTGCAGGGAAGCCAGCAGGATCAGCAGGACGAAGAGACCGGCCAGATGGAGGTTGCCGCTGGTGAGCCCGCCAAGGAAACCGAACAAAGTATCGAAGGGGCCGAGAGACATGCAGGCGCAGGATGTTCGATCAACCCTCGCCGAACAAGGTCGATCTCGCCCGTTTTCTCCGCCTGCTCGCGCCGCGGGGGCCGTGGGCCGGCGTGAAGCGGTTGGGTTGCGCGGACATGGGCAACCCCTGTTCGAGAACAGCGGAGAACGCCCCTGGCGACGATTGGTTAAGGGATCAGGGCTTCCAGCGCAGGAAGTTGGCGATCAGCCGCAGGCCCGTGGCCTGGCTCTTCTCGGGGTGGAACTGCGTGCCCGCGAGATTGTCGCGACCGACGATCGCCGTGACCGGGCCGCCATACTCGGTCAGTCCCAGCACCGTTTCGGGCTTGCTGGCCGCAAGCTGGAAGGAATGCACGAAATAGGCATGGTCGCGCGGGTGGATCCCGTCGAGCAGTGCGTGCGCCTTGAGGTCGGACAGCTCGTTCCAGCCCATGTGCGGGATCTTGAGATGGTCCTTGCCATCCTGACCCTTGGGCTCGATGCGCACCACGTCGCCCGCGATCCAGTCGAGCCCGGCGTGGATGCCATACTCGACGCCGCGGGTGGCCATCAGCTGCATGCCGACGCAGATGCCGAGGAACGGCTTGCCGCGCTCGATAACTTCGCGCTGCAACGTGTCGACCATGCCCGGCACGCCGTAGAGGCCGGCGCGGCAGTCGGCGAAGGCGCCGACGCCCGGCAGCACGATACGGTCGGCGGAGGCGACGTAGGCCGGCTGCGAGGTCACGACCACGCGCTCGTGCGTGCCCGCCTCGCGCGCGGCGCGCTCGAAGGCCTTGGCGGCGGACCGCAGGTTGCCC
>JAKFVZ010000276.1 GCA_021732965.1 Reyranella sp. | reverse complement strand
GTCCTGGATGAACTCGCGGCGCGGTTCGACCACGTCGCCCATGAGGGTCTAGAAGATCTCGTCGGCCTCGTCGACATGGTTGATCTTGACCTGCAGCAGGGTGCGCGCCTCGGGGTCGAGGGTGGTCTCCCAGAGCTGGTCGGGATTCATCTCGCCCAGCCCCTTGTAGCGCTGGATCGTGACGCCTTTGCGGCCGGCCTCGAGGACGGCGGCGAACAGCTCGGTGGGCGAGGAGATCCGGGTCTCCTTGTCCTTCACCGCGAACACGCCGGGCTTCTGGTAGACCGCCTGCAACTCGTCGGCCAGCGCGTCGAGCTTGCGCGCCTCGGCGCTGCGGGTCAGCGGCCCGTCGATCACGTGTCGCTCGGAGACGCCGCGCAGCCGGCGCACGAAGGCAAGCCCGCCGTCGGCGATCGGCTCGCCGGTCCAGCCGCGCTCCAGGGGTGGGCTCACGACGTCGAGACGTCGGGCGATGTAGTCGGCCGCCTGCCTGGCAAGCTCCGGATCGGTCAGTACGTCGGGCTTGAGGGCGCCCGCAATCGCGGCCTGCTCGATGACGGCCTGGCTGGTGACGCGGCGCGACAACGCCAGCGGCTTCACGAGATTGGTGACGGAGCGGGCGATGTCCACCGTGTTGCGCAGGTCGTCCTTGGCCAGGACGCTGCCGCTGCCGAGCGCCAGCGTGGCGCCTTCGAGACCGGTCTGGATCAGGTGGTCGTCGAGCGCGCGTTCGTCCTTGAGGTAGATCGCCGACTTGCCCTTGGCCGCTTTGAACAGCGGCGGCTGGGCGATGTAGAGGTAGCCGCGCTCGATCAGGTCGCGCATCTGGCGATAGAAGAACGTCATCAGCAGGGTGCGGATGTGGGAGCCGTCCACGTCGGCGTCCGTCATGATGATGATCTTGTGGTAGCGCAGCTTGTCGAGGTTGAAGTCGTCGTGGCCGATGCCGGTACCCAGCGCCGTGATCAGCGTGCCGATTTCCGCCGAGCCCAGCATCTTGTCGAAGCGCGCACGCTCGACGTTCAGGATCTTGCCGCGCAGCGGCAGGATCGCCTGGTTGGCGCGGTTGCGGCCCTGCTTGGCCGAGCCGCCGGCCGAATCGCCCTCGACGATGAAGAGTTCGGACAGCGCCGGATCGCGCTCCTGGCAGTCGGCCAGCTTGCCGGGCAGCGAGGAGACGTCGAGCGCGCCCTTGCGGCGGGTGAGTTCGCGCGCCTTGCGCGCCGCCTCGCGGGCGGCCGCGGCCTCGACGACCTTGGTCAGGATCTTCTTGGTCTCGGACGGATGCTCCTCGAACCACTGGCCGAGCTTGTCGCCAACCACCGATTCGACCACCGGGCGCACTTCCGACGAGACCAGCTTGTCCTTGGTCTGCGAGGAGAACTTGGGATCGGGGACCTTGACCGACAGCACGCAGGTCAGTCCCTCGCGCATGTCGTCGCCGGTGAGGCCGACCTTCTCCTTCTTGGAGATGCCGCTCTCGTCGGCATACTTGTTCAGCGTGCGGGTGAGCGCGCCGCGGAAGCCCGCGAGATGGGTGCCGCCGTCGCGCTGCGGGATGTTGTTCGTGAAGCACAGCATCGTCTCGTGATAGCTGTCGTTCCACTGCATCGCGACTTCGACCGAGATGCCGTCCTTCTCACCGCGGATCGACACCGGCGGGTCGTGCAGCACCGCCTTGTTGCGGTCGAGATACTTGGCGAAGGCCTCGACGCCGCCCTCGTAGTACAGCTCGGAGACCTTGTGCTCGGCGCTGCGCTCGTCGGTCAGGACGACGCGCACGCCTGAGTTCAGGAAGGCCAGTTCGCGCAGGCGATGCTCGAGGGTGGCGAAATCGAACTCGGTCTTCGTGAAGGTCCCCTTGGATGGCAGGAAGGTGACCTCGGTGCCATGCTTGCCGTCAGGGGCGTCGGCCACGATCTGAAGGTCGCCCTCCGGCTCGCCATGCCGGAAGACCATGTGGTGCTCCTTGCCGTTGCGCCAGATGCGCAGGTCGAGCCGCTCGGACAGTGCGTTCACCACCGCCGCGCCGACGCCGTGCAGGCCGCCCGAGACCTTGTAGGAATTCTGGTCGAACTTCCCGCCGGCATGGAGCTGCGTGAAGATCACGTTGGCGGCCGAGATGCCCTCTTCCTTGTGGATGTCGGTCGGCACGCCGCGGCCGTTGTCGCGGACCGTGGCCGAACCGTCGCCGTGCAGTATCACGTCGACCCGGTCACAATAGCCCGCCAGCGCCTCGTCGATCGCATTGTCCACGATCTCGTAGACCATGTGGTGCAGGCCGGTGCCGTCGTCGGTATCGCCGATATACATGCCCGGGCGCTTGCGGACGGCTTCGAGGCCGCGCAGCACCTTGATGGAATCGGCGCCGTAATCCTCGGCGCCCGGCGTGATGTCGTTGTCGCTCATGGTCCTGGCTTTCGGAAAGGAGTTCAGACCGCCGCGATCGAGCCGTTTGCCACGCGCAGGATCTGCGCGCGGCCGGCTAGCGGCGCAAAGAGTTCGGCATCGGTGCCGGTCATCCAGCTCTGGACGCCCAGCGCCACCACCTCGTCGAACAGCGCGAGGCGCCGCTCCGCATCGAGATGGGCGGCGATTTCGTCGAGCAGCAGCAACGGCGGCCGGCCGCGCGACAGCGCCACCAGCCTGGCATGCGCCAGCGCGATCGAGACCAGCACGGCCTTCTGCTGGCCGGTCGAGCCTTCGGCCGCCGGCAGGTCGAGATCGAGATGGCGCACCGCGAGGTCGCTGCGATGGGGACCGCAGCAGGTGGTGCCGGCCTCGGCGTCGCGCGAGCGGCTGGCGGCCAGTTCGCCGCGCAGCCGGTCCTCGACATCGATCGCCGCCATCGTGGCCACCCAGCGGTCGACCTCACCGGCCATCGCCAGCGAGGCGCGCGGGAAGGGGCCGACGCCAAGGCGGGCGGCGGCATCGAGACGCTGGACCGTATCGGCGCGTGCCGCCGCCAGCGCCACGCCGTGGCGGGCCATCGTGTCTTCGAGTGCGGTGAACCAGTGCGGATCGCGATTGCCCTCGCCCAGAAGGCGGCTGCGCTGGCGCTGCGCGTTCTCGTAGGCCGCGACGTCGCCGGCATGTTCGGGGTGCAGCGCCGTCACCAGCCGGTCGAGGAAGCGCCGTCGCTCGGTCGCGCCGTCGAGGAACAGGCGGTCGAGCTGCGGCGTGAGCCACACCGCCGCGACATGCCGGCCGAGCGCGGTCTGGCTCTGCATGGGGCGTCCGTCGATGCGCACGGCGCGGCGCGCCAGGCTGGTCTCGCTGCGGCCGGCTTCCAGGCCGGTGCCGATGGCGACGCGGCCCTCCGGCGTGTCCAGGGTGGCTGCGACCGCCCAGCCGGCGGCCGGGGGCTCTTCGCTGCGCGAGCGGCGGCAGACTTCGTCGAGGCGGGCGCGGCGCAGGCCGCGGCCGGGCGCCAGGAAGGAGAGGGCCTCCAGCAGGTTGGTCTTGCCGGCGCCGTTTTCGCCGACCAGTACGACGGGCTCCATCCCGCAATCGAGGCGCAGCTGACGGTAGTTGCGGAAGTCGGTCAGGCGAAGCTGGCGCACGGCGAGGAGTGCCGGCGCAGCGCCCGGTACAGCGTCGGAAGAGTAGGCGAGGGCGCTGATGGCCTGTGCCGTCATACCCGCATCGGCATGAGCACGTAGAGCGCGCTCTCGTCGGCACCGTCACGCACCAGGGTGGGCGAGCCGGCGTCGGCCATCAGGAAGCGTGCCTCGCTGCCGGCGATCTGCTCGGTGATGTCCAGCAGGTAGCGCGAGTTGAAGCCGATCTCGAGCGCCGTGTCCTTGTACTCGACCTCGATTTCCTCGGTCGCACTGCCGGCATCCGGGCTGGTGGCCGAAAGCGTGACGATGCCCTTGGCGACCGCCAGCTTGATGGCGCGCGACTTCTCCGTGGAGATGGTCGAGACGCGGTCGACGGCGCTCGCGAACTCCTTGCACGGCACGTTCAGGACCTTGTCGTTGCCGGTCGGGATGACCCGCTCGTAGTCCGGGAAGGTGCCGTCGATCAGCTTGCTGACCAGGGCAATGTTGCCGCTGGAGAAGCGGATCCGGGTGTCGGAAAGCTCGATGTCGACCGAGCCGTCGCTTTCGTCGAGCAGCTTGCGGACCTCGCCCACGGTCTTGCGCGGTACGATCACGCCCGGGATCTCGCCGGCGCCCTTGGGCAGCGGCACCTCGACCCGGGCCAGACGGTGGCCGTCGGTCGCCACGCCGCGCAGCACCTGGGTCGCCCCGGAGGTCGCGGCGTGGAAATAGATGCCGTTCAGGTAGTAGCGGGTCTCCTCGTTGGAGATCGCGAACCGGGTCCGGTCGATGATGGCCTTGAGGTCGGTCGCCGGCAGCTGGAAGCGGTGCGGCAGGTCGCCCTCGGTCATCGCCGGGAAGTCGGCCGGCGGCAGGCACTGCAGGGTGAAGCGCGACCGGCCGGCCCGGATGACCAGGCTGCTGTTGTCGGAAGCGGCTTCCAGCTCGACCTGGGCGCCGTCGGGCAGCTTGCGGACGATCTCGTACAGCGTGTGGGCCGGCGCCGTGGTCGAGCCGGTCTTGGAGGCGCTGGCTTCCACCGATTCGGTGATGGCGAGGTCCATGTCGGTCGCGGCGAGGGCCAGCCGGCCCTTCTGGGCGGTGATCAGCACGTTCGACAGGATCGGGATCGTGTTCCGACGCTCGACGACACTCTGGACATGGGCCAGGGCCTTCAGGAGGGCCGCCCGTTCGATCGTCAATTTCATGTTTTGGTCGCCGTAGTCAGGGCCGGATTAAATCTCTTTTATGGCCCGTTCCCGGGGCCGCGAAAGACGCCGCAGGAACGGTTGAAAAGTATATCACGCCGACTGCCCGCGGGAAGCGATTTCGCTGTTCCTGTAGGCATTTAGGGCCTGCGGCGCGACGCAAAACAGGCCCCATTCGGGGCCTGTTCTACATTTGGTGTCGGTGGTTCTGCTCAGCCCTGCAGCTGGCGCTTCAGGAGTTCGACGTCCTCGGCGATCGAATGGTCGGAAACCTTGAGTTCCTCGATCTTGCGCACGGCGTGCATGACCGTGGTGTGGTCGCGGTTGCCGAAACGCTTGCCGATCTGCGGCAGGCTCAGCGTCGTGAGCTGCTTGGCGAGGTACATCGCCACCTGGCGGGGCCGGGCGACCGAGCGGGCGCGCCGCGGCGAGCTCATTTCGGCCAGCTTGATGTTGTAGTGGGCGGCGACCCGCTGCTGGATCTCGTCGACCGTGACCTTGCGGTCGGCCTGGCGCAGCAGGTCGTGCAGCACGTCCTGCGCCATCTCTACGGTGATCTCGCGGCCGATCAGCT
>JAKFVZ010000038.1 GCA_021732965.1 Reyranella sp. | reverse complement strand
CGACCTGCCGGAGATCGACGACTACTACGAGCCGTTCACCTTCGATTACGAGCACCTGCAGAAGGCGCCGGAGCTGGAGGCCTTTCCGACCGCGCGGCCACGCTCGCTGATCAGCGGCAAGCGCATAGAGAAGATCGAATGGGGTCCCAACTGGGAGGAGATCCTGGGTGGCGAGTTCGCCAAGCGCTCCGTCGACGCCAATTTCGAGGGTGTGCAGAAGGAGATGTACGGCCAGTTCGAGAACACCTTCATGATGTACCTGCCGCGGCTGTGCGAGCATTGCCTCAACCCGGCCTGCGCCGCAGCCTGTCCGTCCGGTGCCATCTACAAGCGCGAGGAGGACGGCATCGTCCTGATCGACCAGGACAAGTGCCGCGGCTGGCGCATGTGCGTCTCCGGCTGTCCCTACAAGAAGATCTATTTCAACTGGTCCTCCGGCAAATCGGAGAAATGCACCTTCTGCTACCCTCGTATCGAGGCCGGTCAGCCGACGGTCTGTTCGGAGACCTGCGTGGGCCGCATTCGCTACCTTGGCGTCATGCTCTATGACGCGGACCGCATCGAGCAGGCGGCCAGCGTCGCCGACGAAAAGAAGCTCTATGACGCGCAGATGGGCATCTTCCTCGATCCCAACGACGAGAAGGTGATCGTCCAGGCGCGCCGCGACGGCGTGCCCGATGCCTGGCTGGAGGCCGCGCGCCGCTCGCCGGTGTGGAAGATGGCGATGGAATGGAAGGTCGCCTTCCCGCTGCATCCCGAGTACCGCACGCTGCCGATGGTCTGGTACGTGCCGCCGCTGTCGCCGATCCAGGCGGCGGCCGAGGCCGGCAGGATGGGCGTCGACGGTGGCATGCCCGACGTCCGTTCGCTGCGCATTCCGCTGCGCTATCTCGCCAACCTGCTGACGGCGGGTGACGAGGGGCCGGTGGCGCGCGGTCTCGAGCGGATGCTGGCGATGCGCGCCTACATGCGCGCCAAGACGGTCGACGGCGTGATCGACGGCGCCGTGTCCGCCCGCGTCGGGCTCAGCCCGCAGCAGATCGAGGACATGTACCAGCTCATGGCGATCGCCAACTACGAGGATCGTTTCGTGATCCCGACCGCCCATCGCGAGACAGTCGAGGATGCCTACCAGCTTCGCGGCGCCTGCGGGTTCAGCTTCGGCAACGGCTGCTCGTCCGGCGACAGCGGCGGCAATCTCTTCTCCGGCGGCAAGCTGCGTGCCCGCAATCCGATGGAGGTGGCGTAATGAAGACTCTCAGGGCCCTGGCCGCGCTGCTTTCCTATCCGACCGCCGAACTCGTCGCCGCCAGCTGCGAGATCCGCGAGGCGATTGACGGCGACCGCGTCCTGCCCGCGGCCGAGCGTGCCGGGCTGCATCGGCTGATCGACGATCTCGCAGGGGGCGATCTTTACGACCAGCAGGAGCGCTACGGCCTGCTGTTCGACCGCACGCGGTCTCTGTCGCTGCATCTTTTCGAGCATGTCCACGGTGAAAGCCGCGACCGCGGCCAGGCCATGGTCGACCTGCTGAAACTCTATGAGGAGAACGGCTACACGCCGACGGCGACCGAGCTGCCGGACTATCTGCCGCTGTTCCTGGAATACGCCTCTACGCGCGAGCCCCGGGCGGCTGTTGAGCTCGTCGGGCAGCCCGCCAACGTGATCGCGGCGCTCAGGGAACGGCTGGCCAAGCGCGGTTCGCCCTATGGCGCGGTGATGTCCGCCCTGCTGGCGATATCGAAGGCACGACTCGACGAGACGGCCCTGGCGCGGCTGCGCGCGGAGCCCGACCCCGAGCCGGATGATCTCGAGGCGCTGGACGCGGCATGGGTCGAGGAGGAGGTGACGTTCGGTCCGGGCTCCGCCGATGCCCAGAGCGCATGTGCCGTCGAAGGGCTTTCGACCCGGCTGCGCGCCGCCATGCGCCCGGCCGAGGGCGTCGCTCCGCCACTCACGCGCGGCCGCCGCGCCCCGCCACCGTCCAGCCCGGGAGCCCGGTCATGAGGGATTACGTCTTCCATCTGCTGTTCGTCTGGTATCCCTATGTCTGCCTGACGATATTCCTGCTCGGCAGCCTGATCCGCTTCGACCGCGAGCAATATACGTGGCGCGCCAGCTCCAGCCAGATCCTGCGCAAGCGTCAACTCGCCTGGGGATCCAACCTGTTCCATGTCGGCATCCTTTTCCTGCTGATGGGGCACACCGTGGGGCTGTTGACGCCGACCTGGCTCTACACGCTCGTCATCACCGTCGAGCAGAAGCAGCTCATCGCCGTCGCCGCCGGCGGCGTCGCGGGTGTCGTCTGCTTCGTGGGTCTCACGCTGCTGCTGCATCGCCGCCTGTTCGACGATCGCATCCGTGCCAACAGCTCGGTGATGGATATCGCGATCCTCGCGGTTCTGTGGTTTCAGCTCTGCCTCGGCCTTGCGACGCTTCCCTTCTCCTTCGCCCATTCGGACGGCTCTGTGATGCTGGTTCTCTCGCACTGGGCGCAGGGCATCGTGATCCTGCATCCGGTCGATGCAAAGACCCTGCAGGGACTGGCCTGGCCGTACCTCACGCACCTCGTGCTGGGCATGACCCTGTTCCTGCTGTTCCCGTTCAGCCGCCTGGTGCACATCTGGTCGGCGCCGGTCTGGTACCTCGGCCGCCGGGGCTATCAGGTCGTACGCCGCCGCCGGTCGCTGCCGGCCTCGCGCCAGCCGGCCGAGTGAAGCCCATGAACCCCGCCCAGCCAACTGGCGCGCCGCGCCCCGCCCGCCGCCGCTTCACCCGGCCAGAGCCGGTCAGCGTAAACGGAAAGGTCATTTCCAACGCCGAGATCTCGCGCGAGACGCAGCACCACGAGGCTGCCGATCCCGACCGGGCCTGGAGCCTGGCCGCACAGGCGCTGGCGATTCGCGAGCTGCTTTCTCAGGAAGTGGAGCGACTCGGGATCGAGGCGGAACCGCTCGACGACGGCGAGGGGCGCCGCGAGACGCCGCAGGAGGCGCGGATGCGCGCTCTGATCGAGCGCGAGGTTGCGGTGCCGCGCGCCGACGAAGCCGCGTGCCGCCGCTACTACGCGGCCAACATCCGACGCTTCCGCTCGCCCGACCTGTTCGAGGCGGCTCACATTCTCGTCGCGGCGGCACCGGACGACAGCGATGCGCGAGATCGGGCCCGTGCCGTGGCGACCGCGCTGATCGCCGATCTCGTCGTCGACGCGGCGGGCTTCGCGGCTGCGGCGGAGGCACACTCGGCCTGTCCGTCGGCCAGGCAGGGCGGCCTTCTCGGCCAGGTCAGCGCCGGTCAGACGGTCCCCGAGTTCGAGGCGGCGCTGCGTGACATCGTTCCGGGCGGAATTCATTCCCGGCCCGTCGAGACCCGCTACGGCCTGCACATCGTGCGGCTCGACCGTCGAATCGACGGCGATGTGCTGCCCTTCGATCTCGTTCGCGATCGCATCGCGGGCTACCTCGACGAGAGCGTTCGTCGCCGCGCCCAGCAGCAATACGTGTCGATCCTGGCCGGTCGCGCACGGCTCACCGGGGTCGACCTCGCTGCCGCGCGCGGCCCGCTGGTCCAGTAGGAGCCGGCGATGCTGCTGGGTGAGGTACTCGAACGTCTGGGCGACGAGGCCTTTGCCACGGAAGCGCTGGTCGCGCTCGAAGATCTCGACCTCATGGTCCGCGTCGACGCGGCTGGAAGCGCGTTTGGGGAAGGTGTCGGCCAGTACGCCGCCGGCGCCTCGCGCCGCTTCGCACAGTTGGCCTCCGACGAAGACTGGCTCGCCCTCATGACGGCGCTCGAGCGCGCCGCCGATGTCGGCTTGGCGTGCTTCAAGCACATGCTCGAATGGTCGCTGCGCCGCGATGCGGCCGACGACGGTGCGGATTCGGGATGTGGCGGCTCCTGCACCTGCGCGGATCGTTGAAGAGGGAGAGTTGAACATGTCCGAAGCGCTCATAGCGGCCCTGGTCTACGCCGACGGTCTTTATCCCGATCGCATGATCGAGCGCGCCATCGCGCCGTTGCGGGAACGCGGCGTGGCGATTGCCGGCGCCTTGCAGATCGAGTCCGCCAACCGGCCGGGCCGGCATCCCTGCGACATGCTTCTGCAGGACCTTGCCACGGGAGAGATCACGGCCATCGCCGAGCAACGCGGTCCCGAATCGCGAGGCTGCCGGCTCGACGTCGGTATCCTGACCGAACTTGCCGAATCGGTGAGCACCAGCCTCTGCAGCGATGAGCCCCGTCTCCTGGTAGTCAACAAGTTTGGCAAGATCGAAGCCGACGGCGGCGGCCTGCGCGATGCGATTGCCGAGGCGGTCGGCTTCGGCATCCCTGTCCTGGTGGGCGTGCCGGCGCGCAATCTCGATCGCTGGCGCGCCTTCGCCGGGTCCCTGGCCGTCGAACTGCCAGCCACTGGAGAGGCCATCGTCGGCTGGCTGGCTTCCCATGATCTGCTCGCCGTGACCCACACATGCGAGACGCGAGAGACGCATGTCCGGTGATGCCCTGCCGGGCGAGGTGTTGGCCACGGCGTCGCCATTCGCCTGTCCGAGCCTCTACGGCCGAACGGTTGGGGCTGGTCTCCCAGCGTGTCTTCACGCGTGAGTATTGCCTGCCATGCGCAAGTATCTCGGGGCATTCAGCGGCGCGGTCCTGCTTGCATCCTGCACGGCGATGCCACCGGCTTCGCCCATCAGGTTGGAGCACTGTCTCGACTTGTACATGCTGTGGGCTCGCTACGGGCAGCATCCGACTTTTCATCATACCGGCCAGCGCGCGCGTGCCGAACTGGCGCTGGAGGAGTGTAGAGGCGGTCGCTACAAAGCCGGCATCGAAGAGCTTACGGAGCTCCTCGTTCGCAATCGCATATCGATACCGGCCGTTGATTTCGGCTCGAGCGAGTAGGCGGCAAATCGCTCTAAGGCGGGCCTTGTCTCCAGGGCCGATGGCCCCGGAGAGAAGGTTGGCAGAATGAATGGCGGACAGGGCGGGATTCGAACCCGCGGTGGCTGTTACACCACGCACGCTTTCCAAGCGTGTGCCTTAAACCGCTCGGCCACCTGTCCGGGAAGCGCGGTCGGCCGCTCTTATACATCGGTGGATGGTTTGGGCAACGTCCTTCCCCGGTCCCGGCGGCTTGGCTAGGGTCGGCCGATAGGACGGGTGCCTGGGGGAGTAATGGTCGTGTTTCGTACCCTGGGCTGGCTGCTGCTGGCCCTGGCTGTCGCAGTGGTCGTGCACGACCTGCTCACCTGGTGGTCCGAGGGCAGCTACCATTTTTCGACCTTCGGGAGCCTGTGGTCGCACCTCGACCCGTCTTCTCTCGGCAACACCC
>JAKFVZ010000168.1 GCA_021732965.1 Reyranella sp. | reverse complement strand
GTGAAGATGATGCGCAGCCCGAGCTTCCGCGCCTTCGCCGAGGCGCTCGCGGGCCGCAAGCTCGCCTCGGGCTGGGGGATGCAGGTGCTGCGCTACGGGCCGGGCGACTATGCCGGGCCGCACAACGACCATCATCCCGAGAATGACAAGGCGAAGGGCGGATACATCGACCTGCATCTCAGCCTGTGCGGACCGGGCGTCGATCATCAATGGCTGGTCTACAGCCGCGCCGGCCATTTCAGCGAGATCGTGTCGGTGGCCGGCCCCGCCACCGTGACGGCCTACCGCTTGCCGTTCTGGCACTACACGACGCCATTGGTCGGCACGCCGAAGGCCGGCCGTTGGGTGCTGCTGGGGACGTTCCTGTATCGGTGAAGACGAAGACCGTGTTGGGAGCGCGCCACTCCAGTGGCGCTCATGCGCAACTGGAGTTGCGCGCTCCCTTGATCAATCCCGATCCGGTGCGCCCAGCGGGAAGAGAGGACGGAACTGGCGTGCGTCCTCGACGCAGCGCGCGAAGGAGGGTCGGGCGAGCAGGCGCGTGCGGTAGGCGCGGAGCACCGGGTACGATTCGGGAATCCGGTGTACCCAGTCGGCGTAGAAGAGAGACGGTGCCGCCGCGCAGTCGGCCATCGTGAAGGCATCGCCCGCGGCCCAGGCGCGGCCAGCGAGTTCGCCGTCCAGCCAGGCGTAGGCGAGTTCCAGCTTCGCGATGGATTCGTCGTGTCCTTCCTTGCGCTTCACGGGATCGCCGGTCAGCGCGCCGTTCACCGCGATCTGCATCATGTTCATCACATGCAGGTCGAAGAACCGGTCGAGGAAGCGCACGTCGAGCGCCTTCATCGGATCCGCGGGGATCAACTGCACCGGACCCGAATGGGTGAGCTGCAGATATTCGATGATGATGCTGGTCTCGACGACGGTGCGATCGCCGTCGACCAGCAGCGGGAACTTCCGCAGCGGCCAGCGCTTCAGCCATGCGCCGACATTGTCCGGCTCGTCCTGGCCCAGCGCGCGGAATTTGAACGGCATGCCGTTCTCGTATAGCGCCATCAGCACCTTCTGGGTGTAGGACGAAAAGAGATGGCCGTAGAGCGCGAGTGCCATGTCCGGTCGCTCCCCGTTCAGCCCGTCTTCTTCCACGACGCCGCGCGGGCGAGCAGGCGCTCGGCGCGGATGACGATGGGCAGGTCGACCATGCTGCCCTCGAAGGCGACGGCACCCTCGCCGTTGGCCTTGGCGACCTCGAAGGCGGCGAGCAGGCGGCGCGCCCGGTCGATCTCGGCGGCGGAGGCGCCGTACTCTTCGTTGATGATCGGCACGTGCGCGGGATGGATGCAGGAGGCGGTGGTGAAGCCGAGCTCCCGGCCGCGCTTCAGGCCGGCGCGGTAGGAATCGAGATCGTCGATCTTGGCGAGCTGGCCCATCGAGCCCATCGGCAGGATGCCGGCGGCGCGGCAGGCGGCCAGTCCCTGCATGGCGAAGACGTACATGCTGTCAGCCGACGGGATCGCGCCCATGTCGGTGGCGAAATCCTCGCCGCCGACCGACATGCCGGCCATGCGCGGCTCGGCGGCGATGGCGAAGAGATGCGGCAGGGCTGCCACCGTCTCGATCAGTACCAGGAAGCGCGTATGGCCGATCTCCATGCCGAGCTGCGTTTCGCGCTCGGTCACCAGCTCGGCCAGCAGGCGCACATGCTCGGGCCCCATCACCTTGGGCAGCATCAGCGCCGAGACGCCGGGCATCACGGCGGCTTCGATGTCGGGCACCGCCAGTTCGAGCGGCCGGTTGATACGGACCACCACGTCGGCGCCGTTCTGCGCCACCCGCGGCACGGCGGCGGCGATGGCGGCGCGGGCCTCCGCCTTCTTCGACGGGATGATCGAATCCTCGAGGTCGAGGATCAGCGCATCGGCGCCGCGCGTATGGGCCTTGGCGATGAAGCGTTCGGCCAGCACCGGCACGAACATCAGCGAGCGCCAGTTGGGCGGGGGACGGCTGGTCATTCCATTGTTCTCCGAAAGGGTCAGCGCAGGCCGACGGGCACGACGCTGATCGAGTTCTGCGGGCTGCCCTCGATCACGCGGTCGGTATAGGTGAGGTAAATGAGCGCGCGCCGCTTGGGGTCGTAGAAGCGCACGACCTGGGTGGTCTTGAAGATCAGCGAAGCGCGCTCGCTGAACACTTCGTGCGGGCTCTTGAGCTTCTCGGCCTTCTCGCCGTCGATCGCGCCGACCTGGTGGCAGGAGATCGAGGCGTAGGGCGGGTCCTCTGCCAGGCCGACCATGCCCTTGAGGCCGCCGGTGCGGGCGCGCGCCAGGTAGCAGGTGATGCCGGCGAGGTCGGGATCGTCGAAGGCCTCGACCACGATCTTGTCGTTGGGCCCGAGCCACTTGAAGCGGTAGCCGACCGAGCCGATCTCCTCGGCCGCGGCGGGAAGCGCCATGGGAAGCGTCGCGAGCAGGGCGAGGGCGGCGAGGAAAAGGCGGGTCATCTCAGGCTCCTTTGGCAGGGCGGGTCGCGAGGAACAAGCCGGGCAGCACCAGCATGGTTCCCATCAGATGATACCACTGCGGCGTTTCGCCAAGGGTCAGCCAGGCGAGGATGCCGACATAGAGCGGCCCGAGATACATCGACACGCTGGTGACCGACGGACCGAGCTCGCGCACGCAATAGCCGAAGGCGCCGTAGGCGCCGACGCCCGGGATGATCGCAAGCACCAGGAAGGCCGCCCAGGTGCGCCAGTCGGCGAGGTCCGGCGCCTGCCAGAACAGCGCCTCGCCGATCGTGAACGGCAGCAGCACGATCGCGCCCGCGAAGGAGATGGCGCAGAGCCGCGTCAGCGGATCGAGGGCGCTCGGCCGCGCCTTCAGCAGCACCGAGTAGAGTCCCCAGCAGGCCGAGGCCGCCGCGATCCACAGATCGCCCTCGGTGAAGCGGACCGACAACAGGTTGTCCACCCGTCCTTTGGCGAACACCGCGGCGACACCCGCGAGGCAGAGCACGATGCCGGCGATGCGGCCCGGCGTGAGTCGCTCGCGGTAGAGCAGACGGCCCAGCGCCACCACCAGGATCGGCGACGCGGCATAGATCAGGCCGATGTTGAGCGCCGGCACCGAGCGCGCGCCGATATAGACCCAGGCGCCGCAGATCCACATGCCGAGTGCGCCCAGCAACAGCAGGTCGGGCCACTCGCGCGCGAGGGCGTGGCGATGGCGCACGAGGCGCGGCCAGACGAACGGCAACAGCAGCAGGGCGACGAAGAACCAGCGTCCCAGCGCCAGCGCGTTCGGTGGCACGAACGTCGCGTAGCGCGCGCCCAGCATGTTCACGGAGAACATCGCGGGCGTCAGCAGCAGCAGCGTCCAGGCGATGCGACGGCGGGTGAAGAACGACACGGTGAGGTTCTAGCACGACGCCGCCGGCACCGAGGAAGGGTCCGTCGCTGCGCTCGGGATGACACCGTTGGGGTATTGGCGTTGTGCGCCCCCGATATGGCGCACATCGTTCAAATCGAAAAAGATGTCATCCCGAGCGTAGCCGAGGGACCCTTGGGCGGTGCCAGCAACCGGCAACCGTCTCAGGCCGGGCGCAGGCCCTCGGGCGGCGGGACGCCGCCGGCATCCTTGATGGCCTGCTTGTAGTTCTTCTCGGAGTTGAAGGGCTCCATCTTCGGGAAGTCCTTCGGCTTGCCGGGACGGATCTCGCCGGTCGAGGGCGTCACGATCAGCAGTTCGCCCTTGCGGCCGAGCAGCGGGATCTCCCGCTTCCAGCGCGAATAGACGCGCCGCGCCGAGGCCGAGAAATCGACGTAGGTGTCGAACTCGCTCTTGTCCTTGATGAACAGCGCCTCGTAGGTGGCGATGAACTCCTCGACGAACTTGCGGTCGACGATTTCGAGGTTGGACATCATCCAGCAGCGATCCTCGAACACCCAGTAGGTGCCGACGCCGACGAATTCCTTCTTGCGCGTCAGGTAGGGATAGAAGGGGAAGCCGCGGCAGGCGATCGTGCGGTTGTCGCGCTCGCAATGGCGCGCGCCCTTGCAGTGGATCGCCATGCAGTCGGGCGTCAGTTCCTCGACGATCTTCTTGGTGGCGTAGTCGTAGGGCTTGAACTTGGACCACAGGTCGGTGCGGGTCTTGAGCAGGTCCCATTCGACCTTGTGGACCACCGGCACCGCGTTCTGCGTCGAGCAGCAGACCGGCTCGCCATCATTGAGGGGCGCGCATTTGCGGCCGCAATCGAAACGCGAGACCGGGGCGTTGAAGCCCTCGTAGAGACTCGCGAAATCGGCGGGCTTTATCTTTGATTTCTGGGAGGCAGGGGGCATGGCTTCACCGTACCCCGAGTTGTCTGTGAATGAACAGCGATGGAATTGATGCGCCGGCGCTCACGAAAGCGGCAGCACCCGCCACACCACCGTCTCGCGCATGCCCCGGTTCTCGAGCTGGAGCGAGGTCGGGATCTCGTAGCGGCCGCGCTCCTCCAGCCCCTGGGCGCTGAAATAGTTGCGGCCCGGGTCGCCGAGCAGCACCAGCCGGCCCTTTTCGGCGTGGCTGCGCAGCCAGGCCAGCGCCTGCACCGACATCTCGCGCTCGTAACAGACGTCGCCCGCGATCACCACGTCGGCCTCGGGGCTTCCCGGCAAGCCCGCCAGCCAGTCGTCGCTGCTTGTTTCGATCGACAGGCCGTTGGCGGAAGCGTTGAGGCTCGCCGCGATCAGGGAGAGCCTGTCGATGTCGTTGGCCACCACCGAGGTCGCGCCGCAGCGGGCGGCGGCCATCGACGAGACGCCCGAGCCGGCGGCGAAGTCGATCACGCGCTTGCCGGCCACCAGCGACGGGTTGTCGAGCAGGTAACGCGCCACGGCCTGGCCGCCCGGCCAGCAGAAGGCCCAGTAGGGCGGGTCGATGTTCTGCTCCTCCAGCCAAGCCTCCGTCGCCTGCCAGATCGGCACGTATTCGCTGGCCAGCCACAGCTTGAACTCGGGCACCATGGCCGGTGCTTCGAGCGCGGTGTTGGTGCGGATGAACGCCTCGGGGTCTTCAGGCAGTTTCGACATGCACCTCAGTACAGTCTGTCGGCGACCAGCGCAGCCAGCATCAGCCAGCCGACCAGCCGGTTCGACTTGAAGCGCATCAGGCAGTCGGCCGGGTCGTGCGGCTTCAGCAGGGCGATCTGCCACACGAAGTGCGCGGCGATGCAGGCCAGCAGCACGAAGTAGCCGACGCCCAGCGGTGCCAGCAGGCCGGTCGCCGTCCACAGCGCGAGGGCCAGCACGGCGAAGAAGGTAAGCCAGCGGCGCGGGGCGGCGGCGAAGCGGCGGGCCGTCGACTTCACGCCGACCACGGCATCGTCGCGCT
>JAKFVZ010000167.1 GCA_021732965.1 Reyranella sp. | reverse complement strand
CGATCTGCAGACCTGGCGGCGCGACGACGGAAGGCCCGGGCCGCTCGTCGTCTACCTCGAGGGCGATGGGCTGGCATACATCGACGCGCGCACGCCGTCCTCCGATCCGACGCCGTCCGATCCGGTCGCGCTGCGCCTCGCCGCCGCCGATCCGGGACCCGCCGTGCTCTACATCGCGCGGCCCTGCCAGTTCGCCGCCGGCCGCGCCGATCCGCGCTGCGGCGTGCGTGCCTGGACGACCGGCCGGTTCGCCGACGATGTCGTGGCGTCGGTCGACGACGTCGTCACGCGCGCACGGCTGGGCCATCCCGACCGCGCGCTGGTGCTGGTGGGCTATTCCGGCGGCGGCGTGATCGCGTCGCTCGTCGCGGCGCGACGCCGTGACGTGGCGCGGCTCGTCGCCGTGGCCGCGCCGCTCGACGTGGCCGACTGGACGCGCCGCCTGGGCGTGTCGCCGCTCGACGCCGCACCGCTGCCGTTCGACCGTCTCTCCCGGGTGCGGACGGTCGCGTTCGCCGGCGCGAAGGACAAGGTCGTGCCCGTTGCCTCGGTCGCCTCGGCCGTCGAGAAGATCGGCGCCTCCGCGACGCTGGTCGTCGAGCCGGACTTCGACCACCGCTGCTGCTGGGCCCGCGACTGGCCGCGTCTGCGCGCCACCGCGCTGGGCGCGCGATAGGACTTTTCCGAGAGAACAGCGATCATTCTCCTCCCCATTCAGATGGGGAGGTGTCGTCGTCTCACGACGACGGAGGGGTCAGACTGTGCGGCGCTGACGCGCATGACCCCATCGCCCCGTATGACGGGGCACTTCCCCATGTGAATGGGGAAGGGTCCGGCGCCGCGTCAGCCCGCGCGGCGGTCGAGCGCGGCGCTGGCGTTGCGGCGGGCCATCTCCTCGGCGACGGCGGAGGGGACGCAGACCTTGTTCACCGGGTTCAGCACCGTGCCCAGCGACTTGGCGATCACCAGCGCGACCGGGATGCCGACGATCGAGAAGCACAGCGCGAACACCTGGATCGCGTTCAGGATCACGAACAGCACGCCGAACGGCAGGTAGAGGATCATCACGATCGTCGAATAGGCTTCCCACACCGGGTTCTGCTTCACGTTGAGGCTGGCCTTGCTCACCATCTCGTTGCCGAACGGCGCCAGCAGGAACTTGCCGAACTCCATCAGCCCCAGCCCGATCGGCGCGGTCACGACCAGCAGCGTCAGCACCAGCCCGAGCAGCCAGTAGAAGGCCGCCGTCAGGAATCCGAGGAACGGGATGTGCCAGAGGATGTTGCCGAGGGTTCGCATGGGCGTGTCTCCCGCGCCGGCCGCCGGCGCGCCGACAGCTTGCCCCGCCGGCAAGCCCCGCTCAAACGCCGCGTGCCGTCGGGTGGGTGAACCCGGAGCGGAAAATCGCTAGCCTGAAGGCATGTGCGGAAAGTTCACGGCGCAGGCTTCTTGGCGCGAGGTGGTCGCCTTCTCGCAGCCGCTGACCGGCGACGGCGGAGCGGGTGGCGAAGGCGATGCAGGCGGCGATGGCGAGATCGTCACCTATCGCGTCGGCGCGGCGGTTCCGGTGATCGTGTGGGATGCCGAGGCGGGGCGGCGCCGCGTGGTGCCGATGCGCTGGGGCTTTCCCGATCCGCGCGACTGGCGCCGGCCGCGGCCGATCCATGCGCGCTCGGAGACCATCGACCGGAAGGAGCCGTTCCGCACGCCGTTCCACGCGGGACAGCGCGGCATCGTCGTCTTCCGCACCTTCAACGAGGGCGAGGAGGTGACGAAGCCCTCGGGCGCGACCGCGACGAAGCAATGGACGATCGATCCGCGCGACGGCCGGCCGCGCGGCTTCGCCTTCGTGTGGCGGCGCTATGCGATCGAGGGCCAGCCCGCGCCGCTGCTGTTCTGCGTCATGGCCACCGTGCCGGCCAACGAGCTGATCCGCCGCACGATCAAGGGAGCCGAGGACGATCCGCGCATGCCCGCCATCCTCGAAGACGGCGATCCGACGTGGTCGACGTGGCTGGGCGAGACGGACGCCGATCCGGCGAGTGCCAGGGCACTGCTGCGCACGATGGAGGGCGTCGACTGGACCTCCGCGCCCGAGTCGCCGAAGCCGCGCCCGCCGCGGCCGCGCATGACCTGACGCGCCTTCGCGTGCAACTCCTGGCCAGGTGAGCCGTTGCGGTTGATCCCCAACGGAGAGACCGCATGGCCGCGAAGAAGAAGGCAGCGAAGAAGAAGAGCGCCAAGAGAAAGGTCGCGAAGAAGGCGGCCGGGAAGACCGCCAAGCGCAAGTCCGCAAGGAAATCCGCCGCCGCCCGCGAACTCATCGACACGGGCACGAACAAGCTCTTCGTTCGCCGCAATGAGCGCGGCACCTCCTTCAAGGAGGTCGTCGACGTCAGCAAGTCCCTCAGGTCCGATCGTCGCCAGAAGGCGAAGACGGTGAGCCGGCCGGGTCAGGGCGACCGCGGGGATCGGCGCCGGTCCTGATCCTGCAAAGCATGAAAAGCTGGCTTCTGGCGGGTGCCATCAGCCTCTGCGCGGCTGTCGCGGCCGCCCTTGCGTTCGGCGCCTGGAAGAATAGCGACTTCGTGGACGGGCAGAGCGAGCGGCTGCGCATGGAGGGGACGTTCGTCAACGGCTTCTATGACCAGGGCATCGACGATGTCGGCTTCATCGCGCAGCCCGACAAGCATGTCACGGCCCGAAGACTGCTGGACTCGCGCGTGATCTACGACGCTTCCTACACGACCGGCCCCGATCGTTTCCGCGTCGTTCCGAAAGTCGAGGACGCGCCCCGCTGCCTTCTCCAGTTCGGCGACTCGTTCACCTTCGGCGAGGGCGTCGACGACGACGAGACCTCGGCCGCCCAGATCGTTGCCAAGAGCAGAGGGCAGGTCGAGGTGAAGAGTCTGGGCATCGGCGGCTGGGGGCCGCATCAATTCCTGGCCGGACTGCAGTCGGGCCGCTTCCAGCGCGCGATAAGCTGCAAGCCGACCGATGCCGTCTATCTGTTCATTCCGGCCCACACCGCCCGCGCCGCCGGGCGTGGCAAGTGGGACAGGTTCGGTCCGCTGTTCGTCGTGGACGACGACGGCCGGCCGGTGCGCGAGGGCAACTTCAACACCGTGGGCAAGAGCTGGCGCGAGCTGATCGGCTTCAATCGTTTGACGGAAGACGAAGAGGAGGAACTGGCGGCGGCGCTGATCGCGGAAGCGTCCCGCGAACTGGAGCGGCTATATCCCGGCATCCGCTTCCACGTCTTCACCTGGGATGGCACGACCGAGGGCGTGATCGGCCGCCTTACCGCCCAGGGCCTGCGCGTCCATACGATCCGCCAGATCATTCCCGACTACAGCGATGCCTATCTGATCGCCCCGCCTTTCGAGTATCACCCCACGCCAGCGGCTTACGAACGGGTGGCGGAATACTTCCTGAGCCTCCCCTGATCGAGTCAATCACTGACCTCATCCTTCGAGACGCCGCGCATGGGCGGCTCCTGAGAGTCTGGCCGGAATGAAAGCAGCTGAAACAACAGGTTACGAGAGACCCCGATAACCTCACCCTGAGGTGGGTGTTTGATCTATCTGCATCGGAAAGACTCCATCGGCCTCCTCGGAGACCGACTGGAGATTAAGTGGATCGATTCGATTCAAGTCCTGACCTCATCCTGAGGAGGCCCGAAGGGCCGTCTCGAAGGATGGGCAACAAACGCGGTGCTCGTGCCCATGCTTCGAGACGCGCTCCGGTGGAGCGCTCCTCAGCATGAGGTTGGTGTTGGGGAGTCGCTGCGCGATGCTGCTCAGCATGAGGGTTGTCGCTGCTCTTCGTATCCTGTCGTTCTGGCGCCTTCATCTCCGATGGCTTGTTCGGGGAACCGGCCCGGCGTTCATGAGATGAAGGAATGAACCTTCAGGACGAATGAATTTCACAGCGTCCGTCGGTGGCCCCAGCATCTTCACCGTGTGTGAAGAGGAGGGGGCGATGATGAAATGCAAGGTCATGGGCTGGCTGGCGGTGGCCGTAGCGCCGATGCTGATGCTGCCGCACGGAGCCTCGGCGCAGCAGCCGAAGACGCTGCGGGTCGTGATGCATTCGGATCTCAAGATCCTCGATCCGATCTGGACCTCGGCCTTCATCGTGCGCAACCACGGCTACATGGTCTACGATACGCTGTTCGCGCTCGACGGCGACCTCAAGGTCAAGCCTCAGATGGTCGAGACGTGGACGGTCACGCCCGACAATCTCACCTGGACCTTCACCCTGCGCGACGGGCTCGAGTTCCATGACGGCCAGCCGGTCACGACCGAGGACGTGCTCGCCTCGCTGAAGCGCTGGGCGGTGCGGGACTCCGTGGGCCAGATCCTGTGGGGCAAGTTGGCCGAGGCGAAGGCGATCGACGCGAAGACCTTCCAGCTCGTGCTGAAGTCGCCGACCGGCGTGGTGCTGCAGGCGCTGTCCAAGCCCTCGGGCAATCCGTTCATCATGCCCAAGCGCGTGGCGGAGACCTCGCCCAACGACCAGATCAAGGAGTTCGTCGGTTCCGGTCCCTTCATCTTCAAGGCCGACGAGTGGAAGCCCGGTGACAGGACCGTCTATGTGAAGAACCCGAAATACAAGCCGCGGTCCGAGCCCGCGTCCGGGCTGGCCGGGGGCAAGGTCGCGAAGGTCGATCGCATCGAGTGGCTCGCCATGCCCGACCAGCAGACCGCGGTGAACGCGCTGCAGGCCGGCGAAATCGACATCATCGAGGCGCCGCAGCACGATCTCTATCCGCTGATCAAGAAGGACCGCAACGCCGAGCTGATCAACCCGAGCAAGTGGGGCAACCAGTACATCTATCGCTTCAACCAGCTCCACAAGCCGTTCGACAACGCGAAGATCCGGCAGGCGATGCTCTATGCGTTCAACCAGAAGGACTTCCTCGACGGCGTGATCGGCGAGCCGGAGTTCTACACGGTCTGCAAGGCCATGTTCATCTGCGGCGGTCCCTACGAGACCACCGCGGGCTTCGAGGACAAGTACGAGAGCAACTTCGCGAAGGCGAAGCAGCTTCTGGCCGAGGGCGGCTACGACAACACACCCGCCGTGCTGCTGCATTCCACCGATCTCTATGCGCTGGCCAACATGGCGCCGATCGCCAAGTCGCTGATGGAGAAGGCCGGCATGAAGGTCGACATGCAGTCGATGGACTGGCAGACGCTGGTCGCGCGCCGCGCCAAGAAGGATCCGCCGGACAAGGGCGGCTGGAGCGCGCTGATCACCTCGACCTCGGCGCCCGACGCGCTCGATCCGCTGGCGCTGGGCTTCATCGTGGCGACCTGCAACAAGGCCCCGTTCGGCTGGCCCTGCGACGAGGAGCTGGTGCGCCTG
>JAKFVZ010000612.1 GCA_021732965.1 Reyranella sp. | reverse complement strand
ACCCCCCGTAAGGGGCCGACTAGGGACTCGTTCCGGCAAAGCCGGATGCGCCCATAGTAACCACTGCTCTTTGCTTTCAGTGTGGCACCGTGTTTCAGCGTTTGTTGAAATAAGGGCAAATACTGAAATCCGATTGACAGAATTTCACCGCACCATGTATTTTCAGCGAATGCTGAAAATGTCCAATTCAGTGAAAGGCCTGGAACAGCAGGCCGTAAGAGCGCTGACCTCGCTTCTGGAGGAAGTGCCCGCGATCAAAATTCGCGACGTGAGCATCGAGCCAGGCGGACCGGATCGCGGCATCGACATTCTCGCGAGGATCAACGTCTCCGGCCAGCGCTACTCGATCGTTTGCGAAGTCAAATCGAGCGGGCAGCCTCGACATGTCCGCACGGGCCTGCTGCAGTTGCGCAACTACGTGGCCCATCACGAGCCCGGCTCTTTGCCGATCTTCATCGCGCCCTACCTCTCGGCCGAAGCGCAAGCCCTCTGCCGGAACGAGAAGGTGGGATTTCTCGATCTCGAGGGCAATGCCCGGCTGGTGTTCGATGGCGTGTTCATCGAACGGCAGGTAGCCAAAAAGCCAGCAGCGGAGCGCCGTGAACTCAGATCCCTCTTCAAGCCGAAATCAGCTCGCATCCTGCGCGTGCTGTTGCGCAACCCAGATCGGGCATGGCGAGTGGCCGACCTTGCCGGCGAGTCCCAGGTCAGCTTCGGACACGTGAGCAATGTGCGGTCGGCACTGATCGACAACGAATGGGCGAAGCTTTCCGAAGGAGGACTCGTTCTCAGCAAGCCCGACGCCCTGCTCGATGCCTGGCGAGAGGCGCACGAATCCCCCGCCGAGCGGCGCGAGGGATTCTATACGACGCTGCATGGCCGGCCGTTCGACGAGGCGGCACGCCAGGCGTTAGGCAGCAACTCCGGGAGCGGGCAGATCGCGCTCGCATCGTTTTCAGCCGCGCAGTGGCTGGCGCCTTATGGCCGGACCTCTACGCACTATTTCTACGCCGAGACGGATGCGATAGACCGATTGAAGAGGGACCTGAAGCTGGCTTCCGCTCAAAAGGGCGAGAATGTCGTGGTCATGGTGCCGAAGGACAGTGGCCTCTTCCTCGACGTTGTCGAACCGGCGCCGGGCGCGATATGCACCAGCCCTGTCCAGACCTACCTCGATCTCGCGCAAGCCGGAGAGCGGGGCCGGGAAGCGGCCGATCATCTGAGACGTGAGAAGCTGTCATGGAAATGACGCCCGGCGAGCCGCAATCGGCGACCGACTATGACGATCGGACCACGGCTGCGGTGAAGTCCGTCCTGGTGGAGATCGGCCAGATCCTCGGCGCCTTCAAAGGCAGGTTCGCCGTGATCGGCGGCGCCGTCCCGTGGCTGCTGCTCGAGAACGACGACATGCCCCATGTCGGCACGCTCGACGTTGATCTCGGCCTTGATGCGGAAGCGTTGGGGGACGGGGAGTACGCCACGCTTGTCGAGGCTCTCCAGGAACACGGATACCGGCAGCGCGAGGGCCTGCGCCGGTTTCAGCTCGCCCGCACCGTTCAGCCGCCCGATGACGGGCCCGCCATTGAGATCATCGTCGACTTCCTGATGCCGCGTGACGCGGAGATCGTGAAGAACAAGCCGCCCCTGATCAGCAACTTCGCGGTGCAGCGTGCAGACGGCGCAGACCTGGCCACGACCTTCTACAAGATGGTGGCGATCGAAGGCCCGATGCCCGAAGGCGGCACCAATCGCGTGGAGGTGGCCGTCTGCTCCATCCCGGCGTTACTCGCCATGAAAGGCCATGCGCTGAACGGCCGGTACAAGCAAAAGGACGCCTACGACATCTACTTCTGCATCCGGAACTACCCGGGAGGTCCCGAGGTGCTGGCTGAGGAATGCAGGGTGATTCTCGCCGAGGGCAGCGGCGAGGCTGGATATCGCTTCATTGACGCAAAGTTCACGACCGTGGATGACTTCGGTCCTACCTGCGTAAAGCAATTCGTTCAGGCGAGTCAGATCCTAGGAGATCGAACGCCGGAGCAGTGGCAGCAGGATGCGTTTGGCCAGGTCGACGCGTGGTTGCGTGGTCTCGGGCTTCGTGGCTAAGCCACAGCCATAGGATCTTCGATATGCAGTGCGGCGGTCCCTGCGACCGACGGCATCTTGCAGTAGTTCACGGCACGCGAACGCTGATGAGAGGCGGCGTTCTTCGCGCCCAAGTGATACGGCGATAGCAGCCGGGCAAAGACAAGCAGTGATTCGCTACGACGCGAAAATGCTACGTGACTAGAGCCAAGCCATGGAGATGAGAATCCAAACTCGCAAGTTAGGTCCAACCTTGGAGCGCGATCCGTGAGTCTTTACGAGCTTGCAGTTCTTGGCGACGCAACAGACGTCCAGCGGTCGCAGCTCGCCACAACCGTGCAAGAGATGGTGACCGACTTCGGTTTGCGTATCGATGTCGACGTCGTGGTCCACGATGGCGGTTCCATCGGTGGTCGCGACCGCCATGCCGCCTTTGCCGCGGTCTACTTCGGTGGAGACCCAAACAAGGACCTCGCGGCCGTCGACGAGCTAATCCAGACGAGCGCACCCATTATTCCAACGATCGCTCGAGGAGCCGAATTCAGTTCGCAGATTCCCAGCCAGTTGTACTTTGCGAACGGGCTGCGGCGCACCGACGACCCCAAGATGACAGCGCTCGCTGCGGCGTTGCTCGAATGTGTCGGTTTGCTGCGGCGTCAGCGACGCGCGTTTATCAGCTATCGGCGCATTGAGTCACGTAATGCAGCGATGCAGCTGCATGATCTGTTGACCTCGCGAGGCTTCGACGTCTTTCTTGATACTCATGATGTGAGGCCGGGAGAGTCGTTCCAAGACGTGCTTTGGCATCGGCTCTGCGACTCAGATGTTTTGGTGATGCTCGATACCCCTACCTATTTCGAGAGCAAATGGACCCGACATGAGATCGGGCGTGCGCGGGCCAAAGAAATCCACGTTCTGCGCATCATCTGGCCCGACCATACGCCGAGCCGGCTGACGGACATGGCCGAAACGATCTATCTGGACAGAGCAGACCTGAGCGGCGCGGACGGACCCATTGTGGAGGCGACCTCAGAGCGCATCGTACTCGCTGTAGAACGGCTGCGAAGCCGAAGCATTGCCTCGCGCTATATGTCGATCACCGGGCGTCTACGCGCCGATGTAGACCGAATTGGTGCCGCGGTCGCCGCCATAGGCTCGCATAGGGCAATCGCGATCAAGCTCCTCGATGACCGGCAAGTGTGGGCTTATCCTATCGTTGGCATCCCGACCGCTGAACTTCTCAATGATGTCGCGGATAAAGCCCGGCGCGCCGACCAGCGCGAGACGCCAATCCTGATCTACGACCATGTCGGTATTTCCGAGGCCTGGGTGACGCACTTGAAGTGGCTCGATGACAACATCAAGTCAGTTCGAGCAGTCAAGGCCTCAGAAATCGGCTGGGCTTTGGCCGCGTGGGAGAGCTGAGCATGGCCGATACCATCTTTCTTTCTGCCAGCGTGCCTGATCCCAGGCGGTCACCTCGATTTGCAGAGACCGCTGATTCAGTCGCCATCACGGCCGCCGTCACAGCTCTGATGTATGTGACGCTCGGGCGACGCATGCTGGTTTGGGGAGGACACCCGGCCATCACCCCGATGATATGGGTTGCTGCGGAGAGCATGGACGTCGACTACGCGACTTGGGTCAAGCTCTACCAAAGCAAATTCTTTGAGGATGACTTTCCGGAGGAGAATGCGCGCTTTGGGAATGTCGTGTTCGTCGATACCGTCGACAACGACCGCGGGACCAGCCTGCGCCTCATGCGCGATCGCATGTTCCGCGAGCAGCAATTCCAGGCAGCGGTGTTCATTGGCGGTATGGATGGCATTCTGGACGAGTATGAACTGTTCCATCGCTACCAGCCTCGTGCCGAAGTTGTTCCGGTTGCCTCGACGGGAGGTGCCGCATTGGAGCTCGCGAATCGGCTTGCGAGTCCTGCCCAGGACCTTCGCGAGGATCTCGATTACGTCGCGCTGTTCCACCGCCACCTGCATATCCAGACGCGGGAGCGACGATTTCGGAAGCCTGTGGACCAGCCGGCGGCGCTGGCCGATCGCCTGTATGACCGCCGCGGCTAGAGCGTGCCTTGCCCGCGGCCGACCGGTCCGGGCCGCATTGAACGATCTCCGCCGCTGCAGGCCGAGCCGGCCGATCGATACAGGCGCTCAAGCCCGCCGGGTTCCGTCGGGTGCCATGCTCTGGGCGCTTTGCTGGAACGCCAAACAGCCTTCCTATCTGTCTGCTGCAGTCGCGCCAGTTCCCCTCGCCGGCGAAGGACAGAAGCTTCAGGAAGCGGGGTTCCAGCCGGCTTCCCGCGCCGCCTGCTCGATGGTGGTGGGGAAATACATCTGCAACAGGCGCCAGTGCTGGCGAAGCGGAAATCGTTGAGACAAAGCGTAGGCGTTCCCTGCCAGGAAGCTCGCAGGGTACTTCGCTGTCGCATTGGAGACGTAGTTCAGGGGCTTGTAGTCGGCGTATTTCGATCCGTCCCACTCCATGATCGCAAACCCGGTGCGATCGTGTGACGGCGCCAGCATCATGTTGTCGAGCGGGTTTGGGCCCCGGCTTGGTGTCGGAGGCGGGCCAACACCGTCGATATCGACAACGATGAACCCGTTGCCACGCTCGAGGCTCTTGGCGATCTCGTAACGGACCCAGTAACTGCGCCATGTGTGCTCGCCCGTAACGACGACCGTCACGCTCGTTCCATCGACCGCGCCGTCGATGGCCCGTTTTATCGCGCCAGGAGTGTTCTTGGCAGCTTCGTAGAGGCTTCGATCCGAGAACGGACGCTTCACGTTGGCGGCGCGCACGACGTCGGAATTGCGCACGATGTTGACCGCCATCACGTCATCGTAGTCGAAACTGAAAAACACGTTCCGGGCCAATGTCAGGTCCTCGACAGAAGGCCAAGCGCGATGAACGAGATTCCGAGAAGCAGCAGCGTGGAACCGTGAACCCCGATCACCGCGCCGGCCTTCAGGCACGGCCAGACCGGCTGCTTGCCGAACACGGAGGCCACATCCATTACGTACGGATCGTCATCGAGCTCACCCTTTCGAACCCGGTCATAGAGTCTTCTGAAAGCGCGCTCGCGGCCGAGATACTGCGCATCCAGGTACCAATAGATGCATACAGCAAGTGCTGCGGCCGCCAGAGCAAGCCAGGCAGGCACTTTGCGCTCGATAAGAACGAGGGCGACGCCCAGCACTGCCGGCGAAAGCGCCTTCAGCGAGAACGCCGCCTTGTCCATCCGCTCGATAGCCTTGCCGATCATCTCCAGATGCTTGACGCGGTCGTACTGAATGTCTGCCATT
>JAKFVZ010000602.1 GCA_021732965.1 Reyranella sp. | reverse complement strand
GGCTATAGGATCCCGAAGGCACGCCCGTGATCGCGCCGGTGCTGGTGCTGAAGCTCAAGCCATCCGGCAAGTACGGGGCACCATTCTGCCCGATCCGGCTCCAGGTCGTGGAGCCAGACGCGCTGTTATACCCGAAGACATCGAGCACAAAGGTCACCGTCCCCGACACCCCGGTCACGGTCGGCGTGATCGACACTGGTGTCCCGCGGACCGTTGACACGGTCTGATCGACCGAGATGGAGGGAAGCTCCCAGTTGGCGTAGGTGAACACCATCTGGTTGGACTGGACGCTGATCGTTTGCCCATTTCGGATCTCGTTCATGACGATCCGGTATGCGGTGACGTTCGGGTTCCCGGCTGCAGTTGAAGGCACCCCGGAGATGACACCTGTGGCCGTGTCGAACGACAGGCCTGTGGGCATAGTAGGCGCCCCGCTCTGACCATTCGTGTTCCAGAAATAACCGCCCTGGTTCCCGTTGTACCCGTATAGCTGAAGCACAAAGGTCTTCGACCCGATCACATTGGTCACGGTCGGGGCAATCTCGACGCGCTGACCGCGTGTGATCAGCTGCGTGCGCGGAACCGAGACCGTGGGCTGGGGCCAGTCAGCCAGCGACAGCGTGAACTGCCTGGACGTACCAGCCTCGTTTCGCGAGTCCCTCGCCATGATGCGGTAGCTGCTTATGCCGCTCGTCAACGGGTCAGCCAATGTGATCGCGCCGGAGAGAACCCCGGTTGTCGAGGAGAAGCTCACCCCGGGGGCAAGTGCGGGCGTTCCGAACGAACCCAGATCATTGAAGCGATAGACCTGGGATGCGGAATTCCAGGAGTAGACCTGGAGCGTGTAGGTCGTCGTACCGACATTGCCGGATACCACTGGCTCGATGGTGAAGTCCTGACCGCGGGTCAGCGCATAGGTCGGCGAAACAGAGACGACGACTGGCTGCCGCGGCGCGATGGCAATCACGAACTGATTTGACGTCACCGCAACCGCAGACGAACGATTATCGGTCACGACAATCCGATACGCACTGGCAGCCTGAAGCAGCGTCGTCGGTGTCCCCGAGAGAACGCCGGTGGACGGATTGAACGACAGTCCGGCCGGAAGAGCCGGGGCGCCGGTCCTGTTCTGATCGTTCCAGAAAGAGCCGCCCTGGTTGGGATTGTAGCCGTAAACCTGGATCGCATAGGTCTGGGTTGCTCCGATCGCACCCGCGACCGTGGCCGATACCGACCCAAACTCCCCCTGAACGAAGTTGGCGATCGGCGCCATCGTCGCAGTCAGCGTCGATGTCGCAGGCGCAACCGTGATCGAGAAGACGCTCGATTTCGCCACGAGCCCGTCACCGTCTGTCACCACGAGGCGCAGGTCGTTGACGGTTCCAGCTGTCGTCGGCGTGCCTGTGATGGCTCCAGTCGAGGCGTTGGAAATCGACAGGCCGGCAGGCAATTCGCCTTCCACGGACCAGGTGACGGAAGGCACCGTCGCGGAGGCTGTGGGGACGAGCGAGTACGCTGCGCCGACAAGAGCACTCTGCTGCGTGATGACGCCAATGCTCGGGCCTACCCCGACAACAATCGAAAGCGGGACGTCCTTTGAGGCACCCGTCTCGTCGACGGCGCGGATCCTCAGGTTCCAGGTTCCGTTCTGAGCCGGGGCGCCAGCGACAGTTCCGTTGAGGGCATTGAGCGTCAGCCCGGCCGGCAATTCGCCCTGGTTCACGCTCCACGACACGGCGCCGCTGGCACCGGCAACGGTGGCGTTGGCGAGATAGATCTTGCCAACGCGCGTGTTGGAGGTCACCTCGGCGTAGGTCACCGTCATGCCGTCCTGGACGGACATGGTCACGGCCTGCGTCGTTGCCACCTTGCTGATGTCTGCGACCTTCAGCGCGAAGGTGTAATCCCCGTTTCGAGAAGGTACCCCTGACAGAGCGCCTGTCACCTCGTTGAGCGACAAGCCGACGGGAAGTGTTCCCGATGCCAGATACCAGACGACTGACCCGACCGTGTCCTGCGATGTCGGCTGGATCGTGATCGGCGCTCCGCGGCGCGCACTATAGCTCGCGGCGGCAAACGATGCCGTCGGCGTTGCCCTGTCGGTGACGGTGAGCGTCAGGTTCGGAGTGCTCGACGACTGCGAGTTGTAGGTCGCAGAGATGCTGAAGGTGGTCGAGCCTGCCGTGTCTGGTGCCGGCGTGCCGGTAATACGGCCCGTGATCGAGTCGAACTTGAGACCGATCGGCAGTTTCCCCTGGACCGTCCACACCGCGTACTGGTTCACCGACTGCGACTGCAGATAGGCCACCGGCTGCAATGTGAATGGCTGGCCCACGGCTGCGGCAAAAGAAGTGCCGCCCGCGTCCACGACGAACGCATTGGCGCTGACGACCAGCGAGAACTGCGTCTCGCCATAGGCTCCGTCGGCATCGGTGATCCGGACCCGCAGTACGACGGGGTTTGCCGTCGCCTGTTCAGGCGTGCCCGAGATCGAACCCGTGGCCGCATTGAATGTCAGCCCGGCGGGAAGCGCGCCCGTCCTGATCTCGTAGGACGCGGCCCCTGTCAGGTTCTGCGCGACAGGCGTGACCGTTCCCGTGACGCCTGGACGCATGCTCACGGTGCCATAGTTGACCGTCGGGCCGATCGCCGCATTCAGCCCATAGGTGAACGCCGCAAAAGCCCCTTCGGCGTCAATGGTGCGCAGGGTGACGTTGTAGACACCGAACTGGGTCGGGAGGCCGGAAATCTCACCCGTCTGGCTGTTGAGAGACACGCCAGTGGGAAGGACACCACCAGTAATCGACCAGGTCACGGCTCCTGCCGCGTTGGCGATGGCCAGTTTCGTCGAGGCCGCCAGACCCTGGCGCCACTTCGAGGCTTCGCTGGCGACAGAAATCGCATTCCCAGCCACGACCGTGATCGTGAACGGCTCAGAAGCGCCGGTCACAGAGGTCGCAGTGTTGCGAGCGCTGATCGTGATGGAACCAGACGTACCGACAGCACCGGGCTGCCCGGTGATGGCACCGGTACTGCTGTTGAAGGTCAGGCCCGAGGGGAGCGAACCCGTGATCGACCAGGTCACCGACGCTGCATTCGTCGTGGGAGCCAGGACGAAGGCCTTGCCGATCTTGGCGGAAGGCACAGCGCCGAGGAAGACGTCGGGCGCATTGGAGACGGCGATGCGCACGGCACCCGAGATGGCCTCGAAGCCATCGGTGTCGAGTGCCTTCACGGTGACATTCACAGTCCCGACCAGGGCGGTGGATCCGGAGATCAGGCCTGTCGCGCCATCGAGATTGATGCCGGTCGGAAGCGTTCCCGTAGCGAGCGAGAACTGAAGCTGGCCGCGATTGTTGGAGACGCTCGGCGCGATCGAGACGGGCTGGCTCGGCGCCACAGCCGTATTGGCCTGGTAGCCCACAACCGTCGCCGGGGCGATGGTGGCGGTGACCGAGACAGCGCTCGACTTGCCGTCGACCGGGTCCGTGACCGTCAGGTCATAGGTCCAGCCACCATTCGCAGACGCCCCCGGATTCACGGTGACGACGCCATTGGACGCGATGGTGTGAGGCTGCGCGGACCCGGCACGCGTCACCAGCGTCCAGGTACCATTCCCGCTCAGGCCGCTGACGGTCGGAGCTGCGGCGATGAACTGCCGCCCGGCGCGCACGGTGTAGCTCGTCTGCGCGGTCTGGAGCGAAATGCCGGTGTTGACCGTCACCTTGAACTGGACCGATGTCACCTCGGAGCCATCCGTCACATCCTTCAATGTGAGGGTCAGACCGTTGAACGTCTGCGTGCTCGTATAGCCGGTCGGCGTGCCGACAAGCGTGCCGTTGGCGGCGTTGAACGTGACGCCATTGGGCAGGGCTCCCGTAAGAGTCCACTGCGCGGAACCCGGGTAGAACAGGTTGAGGGCATTCGGCGTGAAGGACGACTGCCCCACAGGCTGATCGTTGCGCAGCGCAACGTCGGTGACGCCAGAAATCTCCAGCGCAGGCCTGATGCCGATGTTGAAGGTGGTTGTCGCCCTCTTCTGGTCGAAGCTGTCAGTCGCCGACAGCGTTCCGACCGTCGTCGCGAGAGGCTGGGACGGGACGCCGCGGATCAGGCCCGTCGTCGCGTCGACCATGCCGAACCCAGCGGGCAGGATCCCGCTGGCCAGGCTGAACGAATATGCCACACCCTGACCGGCCTGGCCCTGAGCCGTGGGCTGATCGAGGATCATGAACTCACCGACCCGCCCGAAGTAGGAGCTCGCCATGCCGGCGATCGAGAAAGCCGGTGAGACCGTCAGCGAGATCAGCTGCGACTCGGCCATCGCCAGGTCGTCGCCATCGACGACGCGGACCAGGAAGAAGGCCGAACCAGCCGACGTCGGCGAGCCGGTCAGGCTGCCGGTCTGCTCGTTGAAGGTCAGGCCGGCCGGGATCGGATCACTGCCGGGCTGCAGAACAACCGACCAGCGCGGTGTTCCCGACAGACCTGTGGCGGTCGACGTGATCGAGACCGGGTCGCCGACACGACGCTTCAGGCTGGACTCTGAGACGACCACCGAGGGCTGGCTGAAGACGCTGAGCGTAAACGGAGCCGAAGAGGCGATCTGATTGGTGGCATCCTGGACGACGAGCGTGAGCCCGGAGAACGACCCAAGCGCGGCTGGCGTGCCAGAAAGGATACCGGTTGCGGGGTCGAGGTTGACCCAGGCCGGCGGCGCGGATCCCTGGCCCCATGACCAGACAGGCGTACCGACCGGGCTTACAGCCGTCGGCCTTGCGCTGGTGAACATCGTGCCGAAGCGCGCCGCAAAGCTCGTGGGCAGGTTGGCGACGCCGAGCCCTGGAATGACCTCGATCAAGAACGACACCGCGGGCGATGTGATCTGGTCTTCGCTATCGGTGACCGAAATCAGAAGCGGGCCAACAGTCGTGACCGTGCTCGGAGCTGTGCCCGAGATCATTCCGGTTGCGGTTCCCAGAGTCGCCCATGCGGGCAGCGAGCCACCAACCAGCTTCCAGGTCAGGGTCCCTCGCTGGCCAGTGACGGCCAGTGCACGGGTGGTGAAAACCTGCCCCTCGTGGAAGGAGACAGTGCCCGGCTCCGAGATCTTCAGTTCCTGGGCGATGGCCAGATTGAAGGGAACGACAAGCGAGGCCCGATCCGATGCGTCCCTGACGAGCAGATAGACCGTCATGCCGCCTGATGTCGTCGGAGCCCCGCTCAACACGCCGGTGGTCTCATTGACGGCCAGTCCGCCGGGCAAGACCGTTCCGATGGCCAATGACCATGAGATCGAACCCTGCGCGTTCCCGACAGTCACAGGCGCCATCGTGAAAGGCTGGTTGATGCGGCCGCCATAGCTCGGCGCCTTGCCCGCAACCGAGAGCCCCGGTGTCACCGTGACCGTGAAGCTGCTGCTGGTCCCT
>JAKFVZ010000137.1 GCA_021732965.1 Reyranella sp. | reverse complement strand
TCCTCCACCTGGTCCGACCGCAGTCGGTTCATTAACGAGCGTTTATTACTTCGCTCTTAGCGCGCTCGCCCGGGCCGGGCGAGACGCTTTTACACACGCCTGTCGCGACCGCGAAATTATCTTCCGGTCTGCGGAACTCCGCCGGACGGCGGCATTTCGCGGATGAGATTGCGATAGCCCGCCCCTTCGGGAATATGCAGGAACTTCTTGCCGTCCCTCGCTTCGACCCAGGGCTGGACGGTCACGATCTTGCGCACCTTCGCCGCGGCGATCGCGCCGGCAACCGTCTTTCCCTCCGCCAGCAGTTCCAGGTTCTTGGTCGTGGCATGGACGAGCGTGCGCTTGCCCGCCGTCGCCTCGTCGATCGCCTCCTGCGGCCCGATCCAGACCGAGTCCGTCGATTCGGAGCCATCGTGCAGCGCCACCTGATCCTCGGGCGCCTCCGCCAGGAAGAACCATGTGTCGAAGCGCTTCGGGACAAAGGTCGGCGTGATCCAGTGCGCGTAGGGCGTCATCAGGTCGGTCGCGATCTCGAGATCCTCGGCCTCCACCATGTCGACGATGCTCGCCTCGTCCTTGGCGAGCTTGGCGCGCCAGCGCTCCTCGATCCCCTTGAGGTCGGCGGCGGCGATCAGCGCCCGCTGGCCGCGCTTGCGCGCCAGCAGCACGCCGCATTCCTCGAAGGCCTCGCGCACGCCGGCGACGCGGAACTTGAGTTCCGCATCGTCGATCGCGTCGGCACCGCCACAGCGGGCACGCAACGACGCGGCCCCGTCGGCGTCCTCCAGCTTGCCACCGGGAAAGACGAGCGCGCCAGAGAAGGAATCGATCTGGTGATGGCGCACGACCATGAACACTTCGAGCGGCGAGGCAGCATCACCCGGTTGGGACGGCCGCAGCAGCAGCACGGTGGTGGCGGGACGCGGCGGCGGCGCCTCTTTCTTCGGTTCGTTCATGTCTTCCTGCATTTCTGTGACGGCGAAGTGTCCCATACAAGCGGCGACAGTGCCAATGGGCGGGTGTATCCTGACAGCGTCCATTCCGCTCTGAAGGAGCAAGCCATGACCCTGTCCACCAACGGCTCCCTGCCCCCGAATCTTGCGGAGGGACTGAAGGTCCTGCGCGCCAAGTGGGGATGGATCGTGGCGCTGGGCGTCGTGTTCCTGATCGCCGGCTTCATCGCGGTGGGCAGCGCGGTCGCGGCCACGGCATCGGCCGTGATGATCATCGGCATCATGATGATCATGGGCGGTGTCGCCGAGATCGTGGCCGCCTTCAGCGTCAAGGGCTGGGGCAAGTTCGCGGTCTGGATGCTGCTCGGCCTGCTCTATGTCGGCGCCGGTTTCATCGCCATCATGAATCCTTTCGCCGCCGCCACCATCCTCACCCTGCTGCTGGGCGCCGCCCTCGTGGCGGGCGGCGTGCTGCGCATCTTCCTCGCCTTCAGCATGAAGGCCGCGGGCAAGCCGTGGGGCTGGGTCGTCGTCTCGGGCCTCGTCACCCTGCTGCTGGGCGTGATGATCATCGCCCAGTGGCCGGCCTCCAGCTTCTTCGTGCTGGGTATCTTCCTCGGCATCGACCTGATCTTCATCGGGTCGGGCTGGGTGACGATGGGCCTCGCGCTGAAGAACCGTCCCGCCGCTTAGAGTTATCTGCTCGATAAAATCTCACAGCTTTTCCCAACAACGACCTCACCCTGAGGAGCGCTCCGCAGGAGCGCGTCTCGAAGGGTGGGCACGAGCACTTCGTCCATTGCCCATCCTTCGAGACGGCCGCTGCGCGGCCTCCTCAGGATGAGGTAAGTGGGTTAGCTTAAGGTGAGTTTAGCGACTACTTGCGGGTCGGATCGTCGGCGACCTGCACCAGCAGCTTGCCGAAGTTCCGGCCTTTCAGCAGGCCGATGAAGGCTTCGGGTGCGTTCTCGATGCCCTTCACAATGTCCTCGCGATACTTGATCTTGCCGGCCTTCACCGCCGCCGGCACTTCCTTCCAGAAGTCGGCCATCTGACCGAAGTGATCCGACACGATGAAGCCCGTCACGGTGGCGCGCTTGATCAGCAGCAGGCGCCAGTCGGGGCCGGGGCTCATCTGCATCTCGTTGTAGTGCGCGATCAGCCCGCACAGCGGCACCCGCGCGAAGTCGTTGAGCTGGGGTACGACGGCGGCCTGCACCGCGCCGCCGACATTCTCGAAGTAGATGTCGATGCCCTTGGGCGCCGCGGCGCGCAGCTCCTTGAACAGGTTGCCCCCGGCCGCGCGATAGTCGACGCAGGCGTCGAAGCCCAGCTCGTTCACGACGTAGTCGCATTTGTCCTTGCCGCCGGCGATGCCGACCGCGCGGCAGCCCTTCAGCTTCGCGAGTTGTCCGACCACCGAGCCGACGGCGCCCGAGGCGGCGGACACGACGACTGTCTCGCCGGCCTTGGGCTTGCCGATCTCCATCAGGCCCCACCAGGCCGTCATGCCGGGCATGCCCAGCACCGAGAGCGCGGTCGACAGCGGCGCGGCGTCGGGATCGAGCTTCATCGACATGTCGCCGGTCGAGACGGCGTAGCTCTGCCAGCCGGCATATTCGACGACGTAGTCGCCTTCCTTGAAGCGCGGGTTCTTCGACTTCACGACCTGACCGACCGTGCCGCCCACCATCGCGTCGCCGAGATTGACGTTGGAGGCGTAGCCCTTGGCCTCCGCCATGCGGCCGCGCATGTAGGGATCGAGCGACATCCAGATCGTGCGCGAGAGATATTCGCCGTCCTTGGGCTCGGGGATCGGCTGGTCGACGATATCGAAATTTGCGAGGGTCGGTTCGCCCTGCGGGCGCGACTTCAGCAGCACGCGACGATTGGTGGCCATGGCATCCTCCGCTTGTTTGCGGCACGCTAGCACGCCGATGAAAGCCCGAGAAATGCTGCGCCTCGCCCTCACCCTGCTCGCTCTGCTATGGAGCGGCCCCGTGACAGCCCAGACCCTCACCGCCGACGAGCGCGCCCTGATCGAGGCCACGCAGCGCAACGACGTCGAGACTGCGCGACGCCTGATCGCCGCCGGCACGAACGTCAACGCCCAGGACGACAATCGCGACAGCGCCTTCCTGCTCGCTGGCGCCCGGGGACGGCTGGAAATCCTGAAGCTCACCCTGCAGGCCGGAGCCGACCTCAGGAGCACCAATCGCTACGGCGGCACGGCGCTGATCCCGGCCTGCCATCACGGCCATGTCGAGACGGTGCGCGAACTGCTGAAGACCGCCATCGACGTCAATCATGTGAACCGGCTCGGCTGGACCGCCCTGCTGGAGGTCGTGATCCTGGGCGACGGCAGCGCGCCCTATGTCGAGATCACGCGCCTGCTGCTTGCACGCGGCGCCGACGTCAATCTACCCGACAAGCAGGGCGTCACGCCGCTCGGTCATGCGCGCCAGCGCGGCCAGCGCGAGATTGCCTCGATCCTGGAGGCCGCCGGCGCGCGCTGAATGACCAAGCCCCGCACTTATGTCTGTCTTCCCGGCGCCTGGATGGGCGCGTGGTCATTCCAGTTCGTCGTCGAAAGGCTACGCGCCGCCGGCCACGATGCCCGCGCCTTGCCCTTTCGCGGCGTCGGCGAGCGCGCGGCGGAACTCTCGCCCGAGCTCGACAACGACGTCTTCCTGGCCGACACGATCGCCGCGCTGGAAAAGGAGGGCCTGCTCGACATCGTGCTCGTCGGTCACAGTTTCGGCAGCCTGATCGCCACGCTCGTCACCGATCGCATCCCCGAGCGGATCGGCCATCTCGTCATCATCGACGGCGGCATCGCGACCGACGGCCAGTCGATCTTCGGCCGCATCCCGCCCGAGATCGTGGCCAAGCGGAAGAAGCTGATGAAGGTGGTGAACGACACCGAAGTACTGCCCTTCGCGCCGGTCGGAAGCCTGATCATCGACGATCCCGTGCTGGCTGCCTGGACGCACCGCCATCTCACGCCGCATCCGGTGGCCTGCTACACCAAGCCGATCAAGCTGCACTCTCCGGCGGGCAATGGCCGTCCCATGACCTACATCGCCTGCACCAGGCCGCGCTATCCGGTGTCGGCCGGCATGCACGAGAAGGTCCAGGCCATGCCGCATGTCCGCTACCGCTCGATCGAGGCCGGCCACAACTGCATCATCTCCGCGCCCGATCTCGTGACGACGGAACTGCTCGCGATTCCCTGACTCTCAGAACGGCTCCTTGTAGGGCCGCAGGTCGATCTCGTGGGTCCACGCGCTGCGGTGCTGGCGGTGCAGGTGCCAGTAACTGTCGGCAATCGCGTCGATGTTCAGCAGCCCGTCCGGCCCGGCTTTCTCGACCCGGTCGGGCATGCGCGAGAGGAGACGTTCGCCCTCGATCCCGCCGTCGATGATGGCATGCGCGACATGGATGCCCTGAGGCCCGAACTCGCGCGCCATCGACTGCACCATCAGGCGCAGGCCGCCCTTGGTCGCGTTGAAGGCGGCAAAGCGCGGACGGCCGCGCAGCGAACCCGAGGCGCCGGTGAAGATAACCGTGCCGCGACCCAGCGGCGCCAGGCGGCGCATTGCCTCCCGGCCAAACAGGAAACCGGCGAAGCAGCCGACCCGCCAGGAGTCCTCGAAATGCTGCGCGGTCATCTCGCGAAAATCGACGGCGGCGTTGTTGCCCATGTTGAAGACCAGCAGGTCGGCCGGCGCGCCGTCGGCATCGTCGGCCATCGCCTTGTCGAACAGCGAGACGACGTCGTTCTCCTTCGTGCCGTCGACCACGATCGCCGTCGCCGCCCCGCCGGCGTTTCGAATTCCCAGCGCGACCTTGTCGATCTTGGGCCCGGTCCGCCCCGCCACGAGCACGTGATAGCCCTCCTTCGCGAAGTGCCGGCTCGCCGCCGCGCCCAGACCGCGCTCGGCGCCCACGCCCAGCACGACCGCCTTCGTCTTCTTAGCCATGTTCGCTCCTCGCAACTCTGTTGCTCGGAACTTGTGGTGCGCGGTGACTCTTCGCTACGGTCGATCGCATGAAATTAGCTCCGTACCCCATGATCGATCTCGACCTCGCGGCGCCGCTCGATCGTCACCCCGCCACCGTGCTGCCCGACTGGATCGACTGGAACGGCCACATGAACGTGGGCTACTACGTCGTGGCCTTCGACAAGGCGACCGACACGCTCTGCCAGCAGTTCGGCTGCGGCTACGAATACACGCGCGACAAGATCGGCATGACCTTCGTGCTCGAGGCGCACGTGACCTACGACCGCGAGGTCAAGGAAGGCGACGGGCTGCGCATCACGACGCAGATTCTCGACCACGATGCCAAGCGCCTGCACTTCATCCACATGATGTTTCATGCGAAGGAAGGCTACCTCGCCGCCACCAACGAACTCATGTTGATGAACATCGACTACCAGACCCGGCGCTCGGCGCCGTGGCCCGGCTTCGCCATGGAGCGTATCGAGAAGCTCGCCGCGGCCCACGCCGCCCTCCCCCGTCCGGCC
>JAKFVZ010000020.1 GCA_021732965.1 Reyranella sp. | reverse complement strand
CCTCGTGCTCGACGAAGCGCTGTCCGCCGTCGACGCCGAGAACGAGGCGGTGATCCAGGAAGCGCTCGACCGGCTGATGCAGGGCCGCACGACGCTGATCCTCGCCCACCGCCTGTCGAGCGTCATCGATTGCGACCGCATCCTCGTCCTCGACCGCGGCCATGTCGCCGAGGAAGGCAAAAACGGCGCGCTGATGAGCCGGGGCGGCGTCTACTCGCAGCTCATGGCCGAACAAGCGCGCGAGCAGCAGGCCGGAACCACGATCGATTCACTTGCAGCGCCGCAGCGCGCGGAGACCATCGCCAGCACCTCGGGCGGCGCGATCAAGCCCATCACCGAAGGCATCATCAAGGCCGAGGGCCTCACCTGGTACCAGGTCGTCGTCGCGCTGATGAAGGTCATCATGCCGTGGAAGGGCAAGCTGACAGCCACGTTCATTCTTGGTGTGGCACGCGTCGTCGCCTTCATCGGCATCGGCGTGCTCTCCGCGCTGATCGTGCTGGCGCTCAAGAACCACCAGCCCTACGGCGGGCTGGCCATCGCGCTCGCCATCCTGGCGCCGGTGTCGGGCATCCTGCACTGGTTCGAATCGTGGCTGGCGCACGACATGGCCTTCCGCCTGCTGGCCGAGATGCGCATCGACGCCTTCCGCAAGCTCGACGCGCTGGCGCCAGCCTATCTGACGCGTCGCCGCACCGGCGATCTCATGGCGCTGGCCACGCATGACATCGAGCTGGTCGAATACTTCTTCGCCCACACGGTGGCGCCGGCCTTCGTCGCCATCCTGATCCCTGCCGCCGTGGTGATCGCGCTGGCCACGACCAGCGGCTGGCTCGCAATCACGCTGGTCCCGTTCCTGCTGGCCGTCGGCCTCAGCCCGTTCCTGATGCGCAAGCGTGTCGATCGCCTCGGCAGCCAGGCGCGCGAGGCCGCCGGTGAACTGGGCGCTTTCGCCGTCGACTCCGTCCAGGGTCTGGGCGAGATCGTCGCCAACCAGCAGGAGAGCGCGCGCGGCAACAAGCTCGACGAGCTGTCGCAGCGCCACATCTCGCTGCGCCTGCCCTTCTTCAGCGAACTCACGATGCAGCATGCGATTCTGGAAGTGCTGACCGGTCTCGGCGGCCTGGCCATCGTCGTGGTCGGTGCGATCCTGGCCTCGCGCGGCATGCTCGATCCGGGCCTGCTGCCGCTCATGACCATCCTCGCCATGTCGGCCTTCCTGCCGGTCTCGGAAATCGCCCAGATCGGACGGCAGCTTGCCGATACGCTGGGCGCCACGCGCCGCGTCTATGCGCTGGCCAACGAGCCGATCCCGGTACGCGACGGAAAGGGCGTGCCGGCCGCGCACGGCGCGGCGGCCCTGGAACTCGAGAAGGTGAACTTCACCTATCCCGGCCAGACGCGGCGCGCGCTGTCGGATGTTTCGTTCACCATTCCCGCCGGCAAGACAGTGGCGCTGGTCGGCACGTCGGGCGCCGGGAAGACGACGACGGCACAGCTGCTGATGCGCTTCTGGGATCCGGATACCGGCCGCATCACGCTGAACGGCGCGGACCTGCGCGACTACAAGCTCGACGAGCTGCGCGGTCTCGTGGCCCTCGTCGCGCAGGACACCTACCTGTTCAACGACACGCTGCGCGCCAACATCCTGATCGCGCGGCCCGAGGCCACGGAGGCCGAGCTGCTGGCCGCCATCGAGCATGCGTCGCTGGCCGAGCTGGTCGCGGCCTTGCCGCAGGGTCTCGACTCAGCCGTCGGCGAGCGCGGCACCAGCCTGAGCGGCGGCCAGCGCCAGCGCGTCGCGATCGCACGCGCCTTCCTGAAGGACGCGCCCATCCTGATCCTCGACGAGGCGACCTCGCATCTCGACGCGGTGAACGAGCAGGCGGTGCGCCGTGCGCTCGACGTGCTGAAGGCCGACCGCACGACCATCGTGATCGCCCATCGTCTCTCGACGGTGCGTGACGCCGACCTGATCGTGGTGCTCGACGAGGGCCGCGTTGCGGAAAGCGGCACGCATGCATCGCTCGTCTCGCGTGGCGGCCTTTATGCCCGGCTGGTCTCGCGCCAACTTGCATCTGTCTACGCCCCGGCCGCACAGTGAGGGGATGAAGCGACAGCTCCACCTCAATCTTTTCATCCAGAGCCGAGGCCACCACGAAGCGTCGTGGCGACATCCCGATTCGTCGCCGCTGGCGCTCACCGATATCGAGTATTACCGCGACGTCGCGCGGCGCGCCGAGGCCGGCCTCTTCGATTCCATCTTCCTCGCCGACCAGCTCGCGCTGGCCGACACTGTGGCGCACGCCGCCAGCACATGGCTGGAGCCGATCACGACGCTGGGCGCACTGGCAGGTTCGACGAGCCGCATCGGCCTGATCGCCACGGCCTCCACCACCTATTCCGAGCCCTTCAATCTCGCGCGCCAGTTCGCCTCGCTCGACCATATCAGCGGCGGCCGGGTCGGCTGGAACATCGTGACCTCGTGGCTCGCGCCGGCCGCGCGCAACTTCGGCGGCACGGGACTGGTGAGCCACGACGAGCGCTACGAGCGCGGCGAGGAATTCGTTCAGGTCGCGAAGGCGCTGTGGGACAGCTGGGCCGACGATGCGGTGCTCGACGATCGCGCGACCGGACACTATGCGCGCGCCGACCGGATCAGGCCGACCAACCACGAGGGCAAGTTCTATCGCGTCGCCGGCCCGCTCAATATGCCGCGCGGACCGCAGGGACGCCCCGTGTTCGTGCAGGCGGGCTCGTCCGACACGGGCCGCCGCTTTGCCGCCCGCCACGCCGAGGCGGTGTTCACCGCGCAGATGGAAAAGAGCACCGCGCAGGAATTCTATGCCGACTTGAAGAAGCTTGCGGCAGCCGAGGGGCGGCCTTCCGAGCAGGTGCTGATCCTGCCCGGCCTCAGCCCGGTGATCGCCTCGACCGAGACCGAAGCCAAACGGCTCGCAAAGGAGCTGAACGAACTCACCGATCCGGAAGTCGGCCGCAAGCGCCTGAGCGGCCGGTTCGGTGGCCACGACTTCTCTCACCTGCCGCTCGACCGCCCCCTGACGGAAGAGGACTTCCCCGATCCCGGCACGGTCCAGGCCGCGCGCAGCCGCACGGAAGTGATCGTCGGGCTGGTTCGTCGTGAAAAACTCACCCTGCGCCAACTGCTCGCCTATCTCGCGGGCGCGCGCGGCCATTACACCACCGCCGGCACGCCGGAACAGATCGCCGACCTGATCGAGGACTGGTTCGACGATGGCGCCGCCGACGGCTTCAACCTGATGCCGCCGCTGCTGCCCTCGATGCTCGACGTGTTCGTGGCGGAGGTCGTGCCGCTCCTGCAGAAGCGCGGACTTTTCCGCACCGCCTATGAAGGCATCACGCTTCGCGATCATTTCGGCTTGCCCCGCCCTGCGGCTCAGTCATCCTGACGGAAACCGGCTTTCCAGGGGAAGAAGTCCGATGTTCAGCCACGTGACGATCGGCAGCAACGACGTAGGTCGAGCCAAGGCCTTCTACGATGCGCTGCTGCAACCGCTCGGTCTGGTGCGTCACATGGACTATCCGAATGCCGTGGGTTACGGCCCCGCGGACGGGCGGCCCCAACTCTGGGTGCTCAGCCCGCTCGACAAGAATGCCGCCTCCGTCGGCAACGGCATCACCATCGGCCTGGAGGCGCCCGATCGCGGCGCCGTCGACGCGGCTCACAAGGCGGCGCTCGCGGCTGGCGGCACGGACGAAGGTGCTCCTGGCCTCCGCGCGCACTATCACCCGAATTACTACGGTGGATATCTTCGTGACCTGGATGGCAACAAGATCTGTGTGGTCTGCCATCGCAAGCCCTAGCCGATCCAGCACGCATCGAATTGCACAGTTAGGCGAATGCCCCCCTTTTCCCGCCGCGCCCTGCTGGCGTCCGCCAGCGCGGCCCTTCTGCCGCATTCGGCCGTCGCACAATCCGGACTGCCGGAGCGCGCCATCCGGATCTGGGTCGGATTCGCAGCGGGCGGCGGCTCCGACGTCGTGGCGCGCGCCATCGCGCCTTCGATCCAGCAGCGCCTGACACGACCCGTCACCGTCGAGAACCGTCCGGGTGCCGCCGGCGCAACGATGGGCGATGCCTTGAAGAAGGCTGCGCCCGACGGAGCCACAATCGGACTGCTGCCGAGCACCACACTGATCGGCCGTCTGATATCGCCCGCCACCTTTCCGTTCGACCCGCTGCGTGATCTCGCACCCCTCGGGATCGTCGGGACTTTCGAGACGGCGTTCGTCGTATCGCGGTCGATCGGCGTGCAGACAATGGCCGAGTATGCGCAGTGGGTGAAAAGCGGTCCGCCCGAGCGCCGCCGCTTCGGCACGGCGGCGCCCGACACCTTCTCGCAGTACTTCGCGCAACTGCTCGCGCAGCAGTACGGTCTCATGCTGGACCCCGTGCCCTTCCGCGGCAGCGGACCGATGTCTTCGGATATCGGCCAGGGCCGTATCCCGGCGGGTTGCGGCGGGCTTGCTTCGTTCGTCCACCACCATCGCGGAGGCACACTCCGGGTCCTGACAACGTCGGGATTGGCGCGCAATCCCGTGCTGCCGGATGTGCCGACTGTGGTCGAACTGGGATTCCCGTGGCTTCAGCTGATCGACTGGTATGCCTTCTTCGCGCCGGGCGGCTTGCCGCCGCAGCTCATCGAGGCGTGGAACCGCGCCTTGCACAATGCCGTCGATGCGCCGGAAACGAGGGAGCAACTCACACAGTACGGTGTCGTCGTCGGTGTGACCACGGCGGAGGAATGCAGAAAGCGTCTCATCGCGGATTTCGAGCGTTGGCGCATGCTGCTTGACAGCCTGGGCATACGAACCGCCAACTGAGGTCGTTCAGGAGAGCGTCATGACAGAACCGCTGAAGGTGTTCTGGCAGCCTGGTTGAACCAGCTGCCTGAGACTCAAAGAGTTTCTATCGGTCCGTGGGATCGACTTCGTTTCCGTCAATGTCCTTGCCGACCCCGCCGGCTTCGCCGAGTTGCAGTCTCTCGGCGTGCGCTCCGTACCGGTCCTGTCGCGTGGCAAGGATTTTATCTTCGGACAGAGCACGCGGGAGATCGTCGCCTTTCTCGGCCTGCAGGAAAAATCCGGTCCCGAACTGTCGCCGCCGGAGCTATATGCGCGCCTCGACAGGTTCATGACGGCGGCCATCGGACTGCTGCCGCTGATGCCGGACGAGAAACTCCACATCCACGTGCCCGGCCGCCCGCGCAGCTACCGGGCCCTCGCCTTCCATCTCTTCCGGGTTGTCGCCGCCTTCCTCGATGCCCAGCAGGGCACGACGCTCGTGCAGGCGGCGTTCCGCGAGGAGCCCGCGGCGGATGCCGGCATGGCCGACGTGGTGGCTTATGGTGCCGGCGTTCAGGCGCGATTCCGCGACTGGTGGGCCCACGGCGACAAGGATCCCGCACGCCCGCTGCCGACCTATTACGGCGACCAGAGCC
>JAKFVZ010000575.1 GCA_021732965.1 Reyranella sp. | reverse complement strand
CTCAGGCGGCGGGTTCGTAGACCTTGTCGAGATCGGCGTCGTCGTAGGCGTATTCGGTCGAGCAGAACTCGCACGTCACCGCGACGCGGCCGGTCTTGTCGCGCAGGTCGCCCAGTTCCTCGCGCCTGATCGAGCGCAGCACGCGGTCGATGCGGTCGCGGCTGCAGCGGCAGCGCGCGGCAAAGGCACGGCGCTCGAAGACGCGCGGCTGTTCCTGGTGGAACAGGCGATGCAGCAGCGTCGTGCCGGGTAGCGCCGGATCGAGCATTTCCTTCTCGGTGGCCGAGGCCATCAGGATCACGGCCTTGCGCCAGTCGTCCTCGCGCTGCTCGGAGTCGACGTCGAGGCGGCCGGCGTCGAACTCCGGCATCTGCTGCACCATCAACGCCGAGGCATGCCAGTGGCGGCCGTCGGCGCCATCGCTGCGGCGGGAGGCGATCTTGATGCCGGTCGGGAGCTGCTCGGACTGGCGGAAATAGGTGTGGGCACAGTCGGCCAGCGTCGCGCCTTCGAGCGGCACGACGCCCTGGTAGCGTTCGGTGTGCTGGCCCTGGTCGACCGTGAAGGTGAGGCGGCCCTGGCCGAAAAGCTTCGGCACGTAACCGTCCGGTGCGTCCTCGTTGCCGCTGCCGAGCGCGATGGCGAGCTTCCAGGAATCGAACTGCGCGTAGCCGCGCAGTGCACCGTCGCTGGTCAGGTCGGCGACGAGCAGCTTGATCGGCCCGTCGCCGCTGATCTGCAGGGTGAAGATGCCGTCGTACTTCAGCGACGTGGCGAGCATGGCGCAAAGCACCATCGATTCGGCCAGCGGTCGCGCTACTGCCAGCGGATAGCCGTGACGCTCGATCACCTCGTCGAGGGCGGGTCCCAGCCGCACCAGCCGGCCGCGCACGCCGAGCGCGTCCAGCTGGAAAGGAAGGACGCGGTCCCAGTCATCGGAAGGAAGTCCTCCCGACGCAGAACTCAAGACAGGCACCAGGCCAGGATGCTCTTCTGCGCGTGCAGCCTGTTCTCGGCCTCGTCGAACACGACCGACTGCGGACCGTCGATCACCTCGGCGGTCACTTCCTCGCCACGATGCGCGGGCAGGCAGTGCATGAAGATCGCGTCTTTCTTGGCCTGGCTCATCAGGCGCTTGTCGACCTGATAGGAGCGCAGCAGGTTGTGACGTCGCGCGGCGCTCGGGCTGTCGGGATCCTCGTCGCCCATCGACACCCAGGTGTCGGTGACGACGCAGTCGGCGCCCTTCACCATCGACTCGGGGTCATGGCCGATCGAGATGCGGCCCTTCGACTTTTCCGCCCACTGGACCACGTCGGCCGGCGGCGTCAGTTCGGTCGGGCAGGCGATGCGCAGCTCGAAGTCGAACTGCACCGCCGCATGGATCCACGACGTCGCCATGTTGTTGCCGTCGCCCGACCAGACCACCGACTTGCCCCGGATCGGGCCGCGATGTTCCTCGTAGGTCATCACGTCGGCCATGAGCTGGCAGGGATGGGTCTTGTCGGTGAGACCGTTGATCACCGGCACGGTCGCGTACTTCGCCATTTCGAGGAGTTTTTCCTCGACGGTCGTGCGCATCATGATGATGTCGACGTAGCGGCTCAGCACGCGCGCGGTGTCGGCGATGGTCTCGCCGCGGCCGAGCTGCGTGTCTGTGCGGCCCAGCATGATCGTCTGGCCGCCCAGTTCGCGCATGCCGACCTCGAACGACACGCGGGTGCGTGTCGAGGGTTTCTCGAAAATCATGGCCAGCGTCTTGCCGGTGAGCGGCTTGTCGTGCCCGCCGTTCGACCGTGCCTGCTTCATCGCCTTGCCGTGATCGAGGATCTGGCGAAGCGTCTTGGGATCGACCTGGTCGAGGTCGAGGAAGTGCCTGGGCGTTGTCATGGGCGGCCTACTCGGCGGCCCTGGACGCAGCCTCGAACGACTCCGCGGCCTGGCCGAGGATGGCGATACCCTCGTCGAGCGCCGCCTTGTCGGCGATCAGGGCCGGGAAGACCCGGACCACGTTCTCGCCGGCCGGCGGGACCAGAAGGCCCAGCGACTGCAGCTTGTTCACCATGTCGCCCACGGGGACCGACGGGGCGCACTGAAGGCCCTGCAGGAAGCCCATGCCGCGCTGTTCGACGAACACCGTGGGGTGCTTGCGGCAGAGTTCCTCGAGCTTGCCCTTCAGGTACTCGCCCTTCTCGCGCACGCCGTCGATGAAGCCCTTCTCGAGCAGGACGTCGAGCACCGCGTTGGCCACGCCGGTGGCCAGCGGATTGCCGCCATAGGTCGAGCCGTGCGTGCCGGGGACCATGCCGACCGCCGCCTTCTCGGTCGCCATGAAGGCACCGATCGGGAAGCCGCCGCCCATGCCCTTGGCGATCGCCGCGACGTCGGGCTTCACGCCCGACCAGTCGTAGCCCCACATCTTGCCGGTCCGCCCGAAGCCCGTGTGGATCTCGTCGTAGAACAGCAGCAGGCCGAACTCGTCGCAGATCGCGCGCAGGTCCCTGAGGAACTGCACGGTGGTGGCGCGGATGCCGCCTTCACCCTGGATCGGCTCGACCAGGATGCCGGCGGTCTCGTCGTCCACCATGTCGCGCACGACGTTGGTGTTGTTGAGCGGTGCGTGGCGATAGCCGGGCGCGGGCGGGCCGAAGCCTTCGAGGTACTTCTCGTTACCCGTGGCGGCGAGGGCGTTCAGCAGGCGGCCATGGAACGCCGCCTGGAAGGCGATGATCTTGTACCGCTGGGGCTGGCCGTTCATGAACTGATACTTGCGGATCAGCTTGATGCCGCCTTCGATGGCTTCCGCGCCGGAATTGCAGAAGAACATCGTGTCGGCGAACGAATTCTCGACCAGCCGCTGGGCCAGCTTCTCGCCATTGCCGACCCGGAACAGGTTCGACGTGTGCCAGAGCTTCGAGCCCTGCTCGGTGAGCGCCTTGACCAGATGCGGATGGCAATGGCCCAGCGCGTTCACGGCGATGCCGGAGGTAAAGTCCAAGTAACGTCGGCCGTCCACCGCGTAGAGATAGTTGCCCTCTCCGCGTTCGAACACGACGTCCTTGCGACCGTACGTCGGCATAACAGCCGTAATCACAGCGAGCCTCCTCCAAAAACCAAAAACCCCCGCCGTTGCGACGTTTCCGGAATGGAAATGCCGGCTTTTAGCGAGGGCCGGGCACTATCTTACCGGGGTTCGGGTGTGTCAACTTGGGGCGGACGGCCCGGAAGCACACACCTTGAGGGGTTTTTACCCCTCTGCTACGACACCCGCCTTCCGATGAAATTGCTGCCCACCCGCAATTCCACGCTCGCCTTGCACCGCGCCGGCTTCGCCTCCGTGCCCGCGATGCTCGACTACGCGGCGAACGGCGAGACCGGGGTGACCTTTTATAATGCCAAGGGCGAGCAGCTTTCGGCCTTGGCGTGGGGCGACATCCGCGACCGGGCGCACGTCGCCGCGCGCAAGCTGATCGGGGCGGGGTTCGCGCGGGGCGAGCGCATCCTGATCACGGCCGATACCTGGCCGGGCTTCTTCGAGGCCTTCTTCGGCGCGCAGTATGCCGGTCTGTTGCCCGTGCCCGTCTCCATTCCGGTCGGAATCGGCGGCAAGGACGCCTATCTCGACCAGCTTCGCCGTCAGTTCGCCGCGTCCGGGGCTGTCGCCGCGGTCGGCCTCGACGATCTGGCAGGCTATCTCGCGGATGCCGCCGACGAGTTCCCGGCGGTGCGCCTCCATGGCGGGATGGACGTCCTCCACGCGCTGCCGGAGAAGCCGGTCGACCTGCGGCCGCTCGGCGCCGACGATCTCTGCTACATCCAGTTCTCCTCGGGCAGCACCCGCCATCCGCACGGCGTGCAGATCACCCAGCGGGCGCTGATGGCCAATCTCGCCGGCATGGTCGGGCCGGCCGGCCTCGGCGTCGTCGAAGGCGACCGCGCGGTGAGCTGGCTGCCGCTCTATCACGACATGGGCCTGATCGGCTTCCTGATGGCGCCGCTCTCGACCCAGATCTCCATCGACTATCTGACGCCGCGCGACTTCGCGCGACGGCCGATGCAGTGGCTGAACCTGATCTCGCGCAACCGCGGCACGATCTCCTACAGCCCGAGCTTCGGCTACGATCTCGCGGTCCGGCGGGGTGCCGCCCAGGTGCCGCCCGACCTCGACCTGCGCTGCTGGCGGCATGCCGGCATCGGCGGGGACATGGTGCGGGCCGACGTGCTGGAGCGGTTCGCCGCGACCTTCGAGCCGTTCGGTTTCAATCGCAAGGCGTTCATCCCGAGCTACGGCATGGCCGAGGTCTGCCTCGCCATCACCTTCTGTCCGCACGATACGGGCGTGCGCATCGACACCGTCGAGCGCACGGCGCTGGCCGAGGCGCAACGCGCGGTGCCGGCGGCCGATCCGGCCGACGATCACAAGGCGCGCCGGTTCGTGATCTGCGGCCGCGTCCTGCCGGGCCACAGGATTGAAGTGCGCGATCCCGAGGGCGGGGTGCTGCCCGACCGCGCGGTGGGCCGAATCTTCGTGTCGGGGCCCAGCATCATGCCCGGCTATTTCGGCGAACCCGAAGCCAGCCGCGAGGTCCTGTCCGACGGTTGGCTCGATACCGGCTACCTCGGCTACATGCTGGACGGCGAGATCGTCGTCACCGGCCGCGCCAAGGATCTGATCATCGTCAACGGCCGCAACGTCTGGCCGCAGGACATCGAATGGGCGCTCGAGGCCCGGCGCGTGGTGAAGAGCGGCGATGCGGCCGCTTTCTCGATCGATACCGGCGAGGGCGAGCGCGTGGTCGTGGCCGTACTGGCGCGCGTTTCCGGCGACGAGGCGCGGAGCGACCTGGCGCGCGACGTGGCGGGCGCGGTGCGCGAGGCGATCGCGGTCGACTGCGACGTGGCATTGGTGCCACCGACCATGGGCCTGCCGACCACCTCGTCCGGCAAGCTGTCGCGCTCCCGGACCAAGGCCAACTATCTCGCCGGCCTCTATGCGCCGAAGCCTGCAGCGGCCTGACCTGGCGCCATGAGCAAGCTGGTCGCCGTCACCGGGGCCACCGGCTTCGTCGGACCTCACCTGGTCTCCGCCCTCGCGCGTCGCGGCTGGCGGCTGCGGATCCTGGTCCGCCGCTGGACCCCGCTGCCGTCGCTGGCCGGCGTCGACGCCGACCTCGTTCTGGGCGACCTCTCCTCCGAGGCGGCGCTCCGTCAGCTCGTTCAGGGGGCGGACGCGGTGGTTCATGCCGCCGGATTGATCAAGGCCAAACGCGAGGCAGATTTCCTGCCGGTGAACCGCGACAGTGCCGCGCTGCTGTCGGCGCTCGCGCCCGACGCCCATATGGTCCTGCTCTCGTCCCTGGCCGCGCGTGAGCCACAGGTTTCTGCCTACGGCGCGAGCAAGCGCGCGGGGGAGGCAGTCGTCGCCACCCGCAGCGGCCCCTGGGCCATCGTCCGGGCCCCTGCGGTCTACGGACCGGGCTACCAGGAGACCCT
>JAKFVZ010000376.1 GCA_021732965.1 Reyranella sp. | reverse complement strand
CTGCGTTGGATCGGCGAAGGCGCCGTAATACAGACTCGTCGTGTCGAAGTCGTATTCGGTGTAGACGCGCCGGAAGAAGCTCGGCAGGTCCTGGCTGCGGATCTCGACATCGATGCCGACGCGGCCGAGCTGCTGCTTGATGAACTCGCCGGTGCGTTGGTAGTCGCTGCCGAGCGGGATGAAGTCGTGCGTGATCTTGAAGCGCTTGCCGTCGGGGCCGGCCTTGTAGCCGGCCTCGTCGAGCAGCTTCTTGGCCTTCTCGACGTCGTAGTCGTATTTCGGCACGTCTGTGGAGTGGAAGGTGACCACCGGTGAGGGGATTGGGCTCACCGCCGGCTTGCCATAGTTCATCCAGACCAGCTTGGTCATCCGGTCGCGGTCGATGGCGAAGGCCATGGCTTGGCGGACGCGGACGTCGTTCAGCGGCGGCTTCCTGGTGTTTACCTCCACTAGCATGAAAGGCGACATGTAGGCGTAACCGCGCGTCTCGATCGCCAGCGCAGGGTTCTTCTCGATGCGGACCATGTCAGTCAGCGGGATCGGGCTCAGGCCCCCGATCTGCAGTTCGCCGGATTCTAGCCCTGCCGCGCGGGCCGAGGCGTCGTTAATGATGCGGAAGACAATGCGGTCGAGATGCGGCTTGCCGGCGTCCCAGTAGTTCGGGTTCTTCTCCAGCAGGATGAAGGAGCCCTTCTGCCATTCCTTGAACATGAAGGGGCCGGTGCCGATCGGCTTGCTCACCGCCGGGTTGGCGGCGATGTCCGTGCCCTCGAATATGTGCTTCGGGGTCATCGGCGATTCATAGCTAGAGGCAAGCGCCACCAGCATCGGTGGGGCCGGGTCGCTGAGCTTGATGATCGCAGTCAGCGGATCGGGCGTCTCGACGTCGATGACCTTGGCGAAGGCCGAGCGGCCGCGCGGGTGCAGCTTCTTGAGCACTTCCATCACGGTGAACTTGACGTCGGCGGAGGTGAAGTCCTTGCCGTCATGCCATTTCACGCCGGGCCGCAGTTTGAAGGTGTAGCTCTTGCCGTCGGGGCTGATCTCCCAGCTCTGGGCCAGCAGCGGCTGCGGCTTGAGGTCGGTGTCCAGCTTGAGCAGCGACTCCATCATCTTGGAGCCAACCATGCCCATCTGGAGCGTGGTATTGATCGAGGTCAGGACAAATGGTGGCTCGGGAGAGAGCGCGAAGGTCAGCGTGCCGCCGTTCACCGGCGTCTGGGCGGGAACCGGAGAAGTGCCAGTAACCAGCGCGATAGCAGCGATCATCAAGGCACGGCGTGACAAGGCAAGTGCGGATTTCGGCGGCATGCTGTGCTCCTGGCGTGATGGCATTTTTTTAGTCCTGGAGCGTTTCCATCCCCATGCGCGGCGCGTTTGCTGCCTTCCCTATGCTGTAGGCGGCATCGAGCCCTGCGTCTGTCAGGCCGTTCCAGCCATGGATGTACAATCGCCGGGGCCCATGGCCTCGTCTTTCAAGATTCTTGCCAGCCTAATCAGAAAACCAGCAGCCGCCGTTGCGCCGGCGAGGTCGGCGCGGAACCTTGCCCCTAGCCGACGTCTGGAACGTCTGCTTCAGGGCAGCCTGACGGACTTGTCAGTTGGATAGACGAGAGTGGCCCCTAGCGGAGTTTGCGGACAAAGAAAGGCCATTACGGCAGCGCTTCGAACCTACGCTGATGGCCATTGACCATCTCGCGCAGCGAGGCTGGCTGAAGCACTTCCACCGATTTTCCCCACGTGTAGAGATGCCAGCACATCTCGAGATGTCCCGACGCTCTGAACCGTACGAGCAATGATCCGTCCTTCTCCAATTCGACCGTTTGGGTCGGGTGAAACACGAATCGGCGGGCGTGATCAGCCGCGTCAGGAGAGAAACGCCACACCACTTCGCCATGCTCCGCCTCACTCTCGTAGGAGCCAAAGCCTTTTTCGGCATGCTTGCGGAGGCAAAAATCTGAGTCGATGTCGAAGCTCTCTTCGAGCACTTCGGCCGCATAGATCTCCTCGACGCGGTAGTGCTGAAGGCGCGCAGCCTTCTTCGCCGTGTCACGAGCTACGAGATAGCGCCGGACACCGAGCAAAAGCCCGTGCGGCGCTACGATGCGTTCGCTCGGCTTGTCCTGCGTTCGACGACGGTAGGTGATCCTGAGCAGGAACGGCCCCTTCAGCGCCTCCGAGATCGCGGCGTTGACCTGGCTGTTCATGACGGGCTGCGGACCAGGCCGGGCGGCGTGGCCGAGTGCCTCTAGGAGCACCTCCTCGTCGACCGAAAGCCGCGTGCCCGCACCGGGTGGGAGAAGCGCGCGGACCTTGGACTGGAGCTGGCGCAGCGACCCTGCCTCTGCCGTCATTTGAGCGGCATCGAGTTCGCCAATCGCTGCCGCGAGCGCGGCGAGCTCTTGCGCCGAGGGCGTTAACAGAGGCGCGATTGCCTTGGCGTGGATACGCCAGCGGCGCTTGCGGTCGTTGCCGTCCTCAGCCTCCGCCTGCGGAAATGCAGCCTGAAGCGCGTCGGTCATCCGTTGCGCCGTGCGGTGGGAGCAGCCCCACTCGTCAGCGATCTCCTGAAGCGACACACCGTTCCGGCCCGTCGCCATCATCGCGAGCTTGAGCAGCTCCTGACCCTTCGCGAACGACATCGAAGCACTCTGACAGCTTTTGTCACCCTTATGTGCTATTTTGCACCAAAGGGAAAAGTCTATGCGCAAAACCGATGGCGCGATGAGGCTTTCAGCCTCCGATTTGATGCGGTTCAAGGGCTGTCGCCATGCGACGACGCTCGACTTGCGCCTGATCGAGATCGGCGACGTCATGCCGAGAAAAGATGGTGCCGAAGCCGAGTTGCTGCAGCGGCAGGGCGACGAGCATGAGATCGCTTTTTTGGACCAGCTCAAGGACGGCGGCCGCTCTGTTGTCGAAATTCCGAAAGACGGCTTGTCCCTAGAAGAATCCGTCGGTCTCACGCTCGAGGCGATGCGGCAAGGGCCAGAAGTGATCTTCCAAGGTGCGCTGCTCGAGGGGGCGTGGGGCGGCTACAGCGACTTCCTTGTGCGGGTCGAACGACCATCAGACCTCGGCGCCTGGTCCTATGAGGTCGTCGATACAAAGCTGAAGCGCAAGCCCGACCCCAAGCACGTTTTGCAGCTCTGCCTCTACAGCGACCTGCTTGCGAAGGTGCAAGGCGTGTCGCCCGAGGCAGCGCATCTGCAGCTCGGCGACGGTAACCGCTTCACCGTGCGGTTGTCCGATGTGTCCTCGTATGCGCGCCACGCGCGGCGAATGCTGGAGGCATTTCTCGTCGAACGGCCGGAGACCCGTCCCGAACCCGTATCCGCATGTGTGCTCTGCCGCTGGAGCGACTGGTGCGAAAAGAGATGGGAGGCCGAGGACAGTCTCGCACTGGTCGCCGGCATAAGCCGTTCACAACGCCACAAGCTGGAAGCTGCAGGCATCGACACCATTGCGGGCCTAGCAACGCGTGCTGATCGTGTTCCGAAAATGGCGACTGAGACGCTGCGCAAGCTGGTCACACAGGCGCGGCTGCAATCAGCGCGTCGCTCCGGTGGCCCGCCGTCGTTCGAACTGCGCGATGCAGCGCCTGGCAAGGGCTTCGGCCTGCTGCCAGCCCCCGATGAAGGTGATGTCTTCTACGACATTGAGGGCGACCCCTATTTCCCGGGCGGATTGGAGTATCTTCACGGTGTATGGTTCTGCGAGAACGATGCGTGGACGTTCCGCGCGTTTTGGGCGCATACGCGCGAGGACGAGGGCCGTGCCGCTGCCGACCTGCTGGCGTTCCTCGTCGACCGAATGCGTCGCTTCCCCCACGCGCACGTCTACCACTACGCAAACTACGAGATCGCCGCGCTGCGCCGGCTGACCTCGCAGCACCGGACCGGCGAAGCGGCCATGGACCAACTGCAACGCGAGCGGCGCTTCGTCGACCTGTTCAAGGTCGTATCTGGAGCGATGGTCGCGTCGGAGAAGGGTTATTCGATCAAGGACCTTGAAGCCTTCTATATGGAGAAGCGCGCCGCGGACGTCGCGACCGCCGGCGCCAGCGTCGTCTTCTACGAGGAATGGCGTCAGACGCAGGATCAGCGTTTGCTCGACGAGATCCACGATTACAACCGCACTGACTGCTTATCGACCCAGCTGTTACGCGACTGGCTTCTCCGCGATGTCCGTCCAACCGGCTTGGCATGGCCAACACTGGGGACGGTGCCAGAGGATGGTACTTTGTCCAATGTGGAAGCGGAGGATCAGGAGGTGGCAGCGCTCGGCATGCAGCTGCAGCCGGTCCGCGAGCGCTTGGGAGAGCGGGTTGCCGAGCTGCTGCTAGACCTCAGCCAGTTCCATAAGCGCGAGGACAAGCCGACCTGGTGGGGGATATTCGATCGCCTCGCGCAGGAGAGCGAAGAGCTGCTCGACGACCTCGAATGCATCCAGGGTCTCGAGGCCGTCGGCGAGCCGGTAAAGGTCACTGCCAAATCCTTCGAGCGGATTTACCGCTTCCCCGCGCAGGAGACGAAGCTGCGCGCGGGGAAGGCGCCGTGTGTGAAGCCGGCATCGATGCCTGAGGACGTCAACCTCCGGTCGATCGACCATGACACGAGTACGCTGGTGCTCAGGCGGTCGACGGCTAAGGGGGAGCTCCCGGATCGGCTCGACCTTCTGCCACCTCAGCCTTTGCGCAACACCGTCCTCAAGGACGCGATAGCCGCAGTCACGGCTGAAATCATCTCCAATACTGGCCGCTTCCGTGCAGTCGAGCACCTACTGACGCGGTCGCCGCCGATGTTCACTGACGGCCAGCGCCCGAATGGCGTCATTGCCGTCGATAGCGATCTGCCAGCGGAAACGAGTCATGCGATCTCGGCGATGGCGGACACGACACTCGCCATCCAAGGTCCGCCTGGAACGGGCAAGACCTACGTCAGCGCCCTATCGATCGTGGACCTCGTTCGTGCTGGCAAGCGCGTCGCGGTCTCGTCAAACAGTCACAAGGCCATCGCCAACCTGCTCGAGGCCGTGGCAGATCGCGCCCGCGCCGTTGGTGTTCCGTGCAGCATCGTTCAGAAGACGTCCGATGATGAAGGCGAGGAGACGCATCCCGGGATCGTCCTCGTCAGCGACAACGATGCTCCTGAGATTGCAGTGGCGGACGTTGTCGGGGCGACAGCATGGCACTTCGCTCGGTATTCCGACGCGGTCTACGACCACCTGATTGTAGACGAGGCCGGGCAAGTTTCGATCGCCAACATCCTCGCCATGGCGCGCTGCGCCCGCAACATCGTGCTCGTGGGCGATCCCATGCAGCTGCCGCAGCCGTTGCAGGGGAGCCACCCCGGCGATAGCGGTCGCTCATGCCTCGAATACCTGATCGGCGGTCATCGAGTCGTTCAGCCGGATCACGGCGTGTTCATGCCCGTCAGTCGACGCATGCACCCGCGCGTCTGCCACTTCATCTCGACTGCGGTGTACGAGGGCAGGCTTAGGAGCGACCAGGCGGCAGGCAGTCA
>JAKFVZ010000133.1 GCA_021732965.1 Reyranella sp. | reverse complement strand
ATCCTCGGTCGTCATGTTGTGGAAGGTCTTGTCGCGCAGCACGCCCGCGTTGTTCACCACGATGTCGACCGTGCCGAAGGCATCGACGGCGGTCTTCACGATGTTGGCGGCCGTCGCGGCCTCGGCGACCGAATCGTAATTGGCGACGGCCTGGCCGCCCGCCGCCTTGATCTCGTCCACCACCTTGTCGGCCGCGGCGTGACCGCCGCCCTTCCCATCGACCGCGCCGCCCGGATCGTTCACGACCACCTTGGCGCCGCGGCTGGCCAGCAGGAGCGCATGCGCGCGGCCGAGGCCGTTGCCCGCGCCGGTGACGATGGCGACGCGATTGTCGAAGCGGATTGTCATTTCTGTCCTCTACTCTTTCTTGAGAATCACGACTGAGGCCACGGCCTCTTCCATGCCGATCACGCCACCGCCGTTTTCGGCGAGCGCGACCTTGGCCCCTTCCACCTGGCGCGCGCCGGCTTCGCCGCGCAGCTGCGTGGCGAGTTCGGCCAGCATCGACAGGCCGGTGGCGCCGACCGGATGGCCCTTGGAGACGAGGCCGCCCGAGGTGTTGACCGGAAGCTTGCCGCCGGGGCCGGTGGCGCCCGACTCGACGAACTTGCCGCCTTCGCCCTCGGGGCAGAAGCGCAGCATCTCGCACTGGTAGATCTCGCAGAAGCTGGTGGCGTCGTGGACCTCGGCGACGTCGATGTCCTCCGGCCCCAGCCCCGCCATCCTGTAGGCCTTGTCGGCGGCCGCGCGCGTCAGGCCCGGCTCGTCGAGATTGCGGTACATGCCGCCGGAGAAGCCGACGCCCGCGATCTTGATCGCGCGGTCCTGGACTTCCCTGGGCTGCTTTTCGAGATACTCCGCCGAGCAGAGCAGCGCCGCCGCGGCGCCGTCGCCGATCGGCGCGCACATGGCGCGGGTCAGCGGGAAGGACACCGGACGGTCCTCCAGCACCGACTGCGGCGTCATCTGGAAGCGGTACTGCGCCTTCTCGTTCAGCGCGCCGTAATTGTGGTTCTTGGCCGCGCCCGCCGCGATCTGCGCCTGGGTCGTGCCGTACTTCCACATGTGCCACTTGGCCTGCATGGCATAGGTGTCCATGAAGATCGTGCGGTCGTCGCCCGGCTTGAACTCGGAGCCGACCATCTTGCCGACCCGGTTCATCTCCTCGACCAGCCGGTCGTGCTGGCTGGTGATGTAGCCCTGGTTGAAGAGGCCGGCCGTGCGCTCGGGCGCCTCCGGGCTGAACAGCTTCTCGACGCCGAGGCAGAACGAGAGTTCGTGCGTACCGGCCAGCACGTCCTTCCAGGCGCCCATGAAGGCGGTCGAGGCGGTGGCGCAGGCATTCTCGACGTTGAACATCGGCACCCGCGCGGGGAACAGCCCCTCTTCCACCAGCGGCTGGAACAGCGCCTGGCCGCGGATCGAGTTCTGGCCCCAGAAGCCCATGCCGCAATTGCCCAGCCAGCCGGTCTCGATATCCGTCCCCCGGTCCATGCCGGCATCGGCCAAGGTCCCCATATAGGCCTCGCGGGCGAGGTCGCCGAAGCTGAGGCCGGGGTGTTTCTTGAAGACGGTCGTGTAGGCGCCGATCACGTAGACGTCGCGCATGGGGCGGTTTCCTCAGGTTGGCTTTGGTCGCATTTGAGCGTATCCAAACGGCTTACGCTAGGAGAACGAACATGGCTGTAGCGGCCCAGGCGAGACCCCTCAACGTCGATGCCACGATCGCCGAGTTGAAGGCGCTATTCGGCGACCGGGTCAGCACCGCGCACGCCGTGCGCGAGCAGCACGGCAAGGACATTTCGTATCACGAAGCGCACCTGCCCGACGCCGTGGTCTTCGCCGAATCGACCGAGGAAGTGCAGCAGATCGTCCAGCTCTGCGCCCGCCACAAGACCCCGATCATCCCCTTCGGCACCGGCACCTCGCTGGAGGGCCATATCAGCGCCCCCAACGGCGGCATTTCGCTCGACGTCAGCCGCATGAACAAGGTGCTGCAGGTCAACGAGGCCGACCTCGACGTGGTGGTGCAGCCCGGCGTCACCCGCAAGCAGCTCAACGAATACCTGCGCGCGACCGGTCTGTTCTTCCCGATCGATCCCGGCGCCGACGCCTCGATCGGCGGCATGACCAGCACCCGCGCCTCGGGCACCAACGCCGTGCGCTACGGCACGATGCGCGAGAATGTGCTGTCGCTGCAGGTCGTGACGCCCGACGGACGGATCATGCAGCTCGGCCGCCGCTCGCGGAAATCGAGCGCGGGCTATGATCTCGTGAAGCTGTTCGTCGGCTCCGAGGGGACCCTGGGCGTCATCACCGAGATCACCTTGCGCCTCTACGGCACGCCGGAATCGATGGTCGCCGCGACCTGCGCCTTCGACGACCTCGAAGGCGCGGTGAACACGGTGATCCAGACCATCCAGTCTGGCATCCCGGTGGCGCGCATCGAGCTGATGGACACCTACACCGTCGACACGGTGAACCAGTATTCGAAGCTCTCATTGCCGCAGAAGAACCTGCTGCTGCTCGAGTTCCACGGCACCGAGGCCGGCACCAGGGAACAGGCCGAGATGGTGCAGGCCATCGCCGGCGAGAATGGCGGTGGCGACTTCGCCTGGACCAACCAGGCGGAGGAGCGCAGCAAGATGTGGCAAGCCCGCCACGATGCCGCTTGGGCCGCCAAGGCCTACAAGCCGGGCTGGGGCATGTGGGCGACCGACGTCTGCGTGCCGATCAGCAAGCTCGCCGAATGCATTCTCGAGACGCAGAAGGACATCCAGGCCAACGGCCTCTACGCGCCGATCGTCGGCCATGTCGGCGACGGCAACTTCCATCTCACCATGATGGTCGATCCGAACGACCCGACCTACCTGCCGCGCGCCGAAGGCCTCAACGACCGCATGATCGCGCGCGCCCAGCATCTCGGCGGCACCTGCACCGGCGAGCACGGCGTCGGCATCGGCAAGATCAAGTACCTCTACCAGGAGCATGGCGAGGCGATGTCGCTGATGCGCGCGATCAAGAAGGCGATCGACCCCGACAACATCATGAACCCGGGCAAGATCATCGGGCCGATCAACTGATCCAGTCCGGCCTAGAGCGGGGCACCAATCTGCGTCACGGGCTGGATGGTGGTGAAGTTGGCGATGTCGCCAAAAACTTCGGCCGCGCGCGGTCCGGTCAGGCTGGCATTCAAGGCTTCGGCGCTTTCGAAGCTGAAATGAGCGATGGCCAGGTATGGGGCCGCCCCGCCGTCTCCGGCGGAGAGCCCATGGAGTACCTGCACGCCACAAAGACCCGAGGACTTGAAGGCCTGCTCTACCAGCGGGATGTGGGTGGCTTTGTAGTAGCCGGCGTCGAAGCGGGCGCCGGCGGCGGCGGGATATAGGACGCTGAAGACGATCATGATAGGTCCTGCTGTTTCCGCGTCGCGACCAGCGACGCGCTACGGCATGGACCATAGGCTGGCGTTCGGATTTAAGGTTCTTGGATCATCTGAAGAATTCTGAACGACCCATGACCGGCCAACCCCTTCCCGAGATCGCTTTCGGACCTTTTCGGTTGGACGTGCGCAATCGACGCCTGTCCCGGAATGGAACAACCATCGGCTTGGGTGAGCGGGCGCTCGACGTGCTCTGCGCACTCGTCGCTGCAGAAGGCGCGCTGGTGACGAAGTCCGAGCTGATGGCAAAAGTCTGGCCCGGCACCAGGGTCGAAGAGAATAACCTGCAAGTGCAGGTCCATGCCCTGCGCCGCGCGCTCGGCGAAGATGGTGACAGTCGCGGCTACGTCCGGACGGTCTCGGGACGCGGCTACCGGTTCATCGGCGATGCGCCGACCATCGGCGATGCCGCAACGCCCTCGCTTCCGGCCCAGGAAATCCGGTATTGCCGGACGGCGGACGGCACCCACCTCGCGGTAGCTACCCTGGGCGACGGATCACCCGTGGTGCGTGCGCCGGCCTGGATGAGCCATGTCGAGCATGACCTTCGCACCACCATCTGGCGCGAGGTGTTGACCGCGATCGCCGGGCGCCACCGGCTGGTCCGTTATGACGCGCGGGGCACGGGGCTTTCGGACCGAAACGCCGAGATATCCTTCGAGGCGGCGGTCGGGGACCTCGAAACGGTCGTCGACGCAATGGGTCTCGAACGCTTCGCGCTCCTTGGACTATCGCAAGGCGTCGCGGTTTCCATCGCCTATGCCGCGCGCCATCCCGACCGGATCAGCCGGCTGGTGCTGGCCGGAGGCTATGCGCGTGGCTCGCTGGTGGTGGCGCCGCAACGTGCGGCCGCCGTGGAAGCCATGGCCACGCTGGTTGAGGAGAACTGGGGCAGCGACAATCCCGCCTTCCGGCAGCTCTTCACTTCGCTGGGCTTCCCGGAGGCCAGCACGGCGCAGATCCACGAAATCAATGAGTTGCAGCGGCTCTCGGCCTCGGGTGAGACGGCAGCCCGGATACTCAAGATGCTCGCCCGTGTCGACGTCTCGGCGGAGCTTTCCAAGGTGGGCGCGCCGACGCTGGTGCTGCACAGTCGCGATGATGCCTGGATACCCGCCGAGCGCAGTCGCGAGATCGCCCGCGGAATTCCGGGCGCCCGCTTTCACGAAATCGCGGGCGCCAATCATGTCGTGCTGCCGCGGGGACCGCAGTTCGACAGCTATATGGCCACGATTCTGGCGTTCCTCGCGCCCGATTCGAGGACATGATCCTCGCCCCGCTCGGGATGACAGCGCAAACAAAAAGGGCCGGCTTTCGCCGGCCCCTTGCTTCCTTAGAGCGCCTTACTTGGCCGCCTGGATCATGATCTCGACCTTGAGGCCGGGGGCCGCGAGCTTCGCCTCGACCGTCGCGCGCGCGGGCGTGTTGCCGGGGGAGACCCAGGCGTCCCAGACTTCGTTCATCTGGCTCCAGGTCGAGATGTCGGTCAGCCAGATGTTGGCCGAGAGAACCTTCGACTTGTCGGTGCCGGCTTCGGCCAGGAACTTGTCGACCTTGTCGAGGATCTGCTTGGTCTGGCCCTTCACGTCGGCCTTGGCGTCGTCGGCGGTGAGGCCGGCGAGATAGACCGTGTCGCCGTGAACCACCGCGCTGCTCATGCGGGCGCCGACGTTGATGCGCTTGATGCTCATATTCTCTCTCCTCTGGAAACTCGAAAAGCGGGCGGGACCTTAGCAGAGGCTATATCGCCGCGACGACCATGATTTCGACCTTCATGTTCGGGTCGTTCAGGCGGGCCTGCACGGTGGCGCGGGCTGGCGCCTGGCCGGGCACGACCCAGGCGTCCCAAACTTTATTCATGGCGGCAAAATCGGAGATATCGCTCAGCCAGATCGTGGCGGTGAGGATCTTCGACTTGTCGCTGCCGCCCTTGGCCAGCAGCGAGTCGATCTCGGCCAGCGCCTGCTGCACCTGTCCGGTGATGTCGGCGCTCGTATCCTCGGGGATCATACCCGAGCAATGGATGCGGTTGCCCAGGGTCACGGCCTCGCTCATGCGCGGACCGACGTCGATTCGTACGATGTTGCTC
>JAKFVZ010000135.1 GCA_021732965.1 Reyranella sp. | reverse complement strand
GAAAATCTCGCCCGGGCCGGCCTGTCGGCCAATCTCGTGACGGCCGATGCCAGCAAGTGGACGCCCGAGGAGAAGTTCGACGCCATCCTGCTCGACGCTCCCTGCTCGGGCACCGGCACCTTGCGCCGCCATCCCGACATCGCCTGGCTGAAGGACGAGGAGGACGTCGCGCGGCTGACCGTCACGCAGGATCGCTTGCTGATGCGCGCACTCGACATGCTGAAGCCCGGCGGCACCCTGGTCTACGCGGTCTGCTCCCTGCAGGAGGACGAAGGAATCGAGCGCATCAACGGCGTGCTCGTCCGCAATCCGCAGGTGAAGCGCGTGCGTGTCACGCCGGCGGAAGTCCCGGGCCTCGAGGACGCCATCACCCCGCGAGGCGACGTCCGCACCCTGCCCTTCATGTGGGCCGACCGTGGCGGCATCGACGGCTTCTACGTCGCGCGACTCACCGCGTAGGAGCCCTCACACCCGCGAGCTCGGGCTGTAGAACGGCTGGTGCTTCGACGGGTCCATGTAGTTCTCGTAGAACTTGCGGGCGTGCGGCAGCAACGCGACCGAGAGTTTGCGGCGTTCGACCTCGTCGTCGGCCAGCGCCTTGCTGAGATCGTCGTGTAGCGCCTTCAGCGCCACCGTCCGGTCGACCTTGGTGAAGGTGCCGTCCTTGTAGATCACCTCGCCGTCGCACATCGTCATGGTGACGGCCTGCTGCTTTGCGCGCTGCACCACCGCGTCGAGCGTCGGCGTCATCTCATCGAGATAGGGATAGGCCACGCTGTCCCAGTCGATCAGCACCATGTCGGCCGCCTTCCCGACCTCCAGCGTGCCGATGCTCTCGCCGAACGGCGTCGTCTTCGCGCCGCCGACCGTCGCCATGCGCAGCACCTGCGCCATGGTCGGCACGTCGGCCTCGACCATGCCCGGCACGCGGTGGGCGCGCAGGACAAGCTTCAGCTCCTGCAGCATGTCGCGATCGTCGTTGATGCCGGCCTCGTCTAGGCCGATCGCGGTGTTGATGCCCTTCTTCTCGAAGTGATTGAGCGCGGCCACACCGGACCGCAGGCGGAAGTTGGACGAGCAGTTGTGGCAGACGCAGCCCTTGGCCTCGGCCAGCCGGTCGATGTCCTTCTCGTTCAGCCACACGCCATGACCCAGGGTCAGCCGCTCGTTCACCATTCCGAAGCGGTCGATATACTCCAGCGCGGTGCAGTTGCCGCGCCGCCAGGCATACTCCTTCTGGTAGGCGGTCTCGAGCAGGTGCATGTGCATCGGCACGTTGTACTTGGCCGACGCGTCGCTGAGCTTCGTCAGCGCCGGGTCGGAGCACCAGTGCAGGTTGGCCGGCGCGAGCTGGATCTTCACGCGGCGCTTGTTGTGGTGCTGCGAATGGAACGACTTGAACATGTCCATCGCATCGTCGAGGCTCATCTTGAAGCGGTCGAACCAGCGCTGCATCGGGCCGCGGAGCTCCGGCGGCAGGCTGCGGACGAACTCCTCGTCGGCTTGGTAGACAAGCCGGTTCTGGTCGCGCACTGCGTAGCAGTAGCTGACGCGCATGCCGACATCCTCGTAGGCCTTGATGGTCTCGGTCGCGCGCTTTTCGACGTCGGGCAGTGTCCCCGGCATCCAGCCCTGGATGTGCTGCACGGTGGTGATGCCCGAGCCGATCATCTCGAAGGCCGAGTAGAGCGTATCGAGATAGAGGTCGAGGTTGCGGATCACCATGCGGGTGATGAACCACAGTTCCAGCGGCATGTCGGGCGAGCCGAGCTGCACCGGCGTCAGGCCGACATGATGATGGCCGTTCACGAAGCCCGGGAGCAGGATTTCCTTACCCGTGCCGATCACCGGCACCGTCGGATGCTTGGCGTGCATATCGTCATAGGTGCCGACTTCGACGATGACGCCGTCCTCCTGCAGCACCGCGCCGTCCTTCACTTCGTTCCAGGTGAAACGGTCCTTGGTACCTGTGATGGTGGCGCGGCTTCGGATCAGGCTGGTGGCCATATCGGCTTCTCCTTGCTGTCGTTTCCAAATGATCAGGCGGGGATGGCGAAAGCTTCCTGCTCGGCGAAGGCGCGGTCGACTTCGTCTCGTAGCAGGTCGGTGAGCTGGATTCGGAGGTTCTCCGCCTCTCGCGAGAAGAGATTGCGCGGCCGCGACATTTCAATCGGCACGATCGTCTTGATGCGGCCCGGCCGGGACGTGAACACGACGACCCGGTCGGCCAGCGCCACAGCCTCGTCGATATGATGGGTGACGAACAACACCGAGGCGCCCGAATCGCGCCAGACGTCGAGCAGGAAGTCCTGCATGCGCGCGCGCGTCTGGACGTCCAGCGCCGCAAACGGCTCGTCCATCAGCAGGACCCTGGGACGCATGGCGAGCGCGCGGGCCACGGCGACCCTCTGGCGCATGCCGCCCGACAGCTCGTCGGGCCGCTTGTCCATGGCTGCCTTCAGGCCAACCCGCTGCAGGGCTTCCGCTGCGACGGTGCGGCGTTCGTCCTTGCTCGCGCCGCGGATCGACAGGCCGAAGCTCACATTTTCCCACACCGTCAGCCACGGAAAGAGCGAGGTCTCCTGGAAGATCAGGCTGCGCTCGGGCGATGGCGTTTCCACCAGGTCGCCGAACGACCAGAGCTTGCCCTCGGTCGCGTCCTCAAGGCCGGCGATCAGGTAGAGCAACGTGCTCTTGCCGCAGCCCGACGGCCCGAGGAAGACCACGAACTCGCCCGGCGCGACATCGAGGTCGATGTCCGTCAGCGCGTTGTGCGCGCGCTTCGTGCCGGCCGCCCAGGTCTTGCCGACGCCGCGGCAGACCACGGCGTCCTTAGAGGAAAAGTGTGGGGCATCTTCAGAGGACACGCAGTCTCTCCACGGTATCGGGCAGCCAGTACAGGATGCGGCGCTGCGCCAGACGCAGCAGCCAATCGAAGGTGAAGCCCAGCACGCCGATCACAGCGATGGTGAAGAACACCAGCGACGGGTTGAAGGTGTTGCGCGCCAGCATGATCACCTGGCCCATGCCGTACCCGACGCCCGTGGATTCAGCGACCAGTACCACCATCCACGCGCCGAACAGGTTCATGCGCAGCACCTGGAGCATGCCGGGCAGGATCGCAGGAACGATGACGCGCGCATAGATCTGCGCCTTGGAAGCGCCCATGGTGCGCGCCACGTTGATCAGGTTGGTGTTGACCGTGTCGATCTGATTGATGGTCGCCAGCACCATGTGGAAGAACAGCGCCACCACCACCATGAAGATCGCGGGTGCGTTGCCGATACCGAACAGGAAGATCGCGACCGGCAGCCACGCGATCGGCGATACCGGCGACAGCAAGGTAATGGTGGGTAGCACCAGCCGGTCGAAGAAGCGGTAGTAGCGGATCAGCACGCCGACCCCGATCGCCAGTACCGAGGCGATGATCAGCCCGACGAACACGCGCGCCGTGGTGGCGGCGCCGGTGATCAGCACCGACTCGAAGGCCGACGGCCCCTCGGTCATCGACTGGCCGACCTGCCAGCGCGTGGCGGTGTTGAAGTACCTGCCCTGCTCGGCGATGTTATCGAGGAAGATGTGCGGTGGCGGCAGCAGCTTCTCGTCTGCCCAGCCCATCGCCCAGCACAGTTCCCACAGACCCGCGAACAGGCTGATCGAGAGGAAGGCCCACCAGATCCTGGCCAGCCAGTCCAGCCCCGCCATCGAGGCCATCAGCCGCGAGGCCGCCGCCGGGCGGGATGCCCCGGCGGCGGCGCCCGGTTCGCTGTCGCGTGCGACGACAGCCATCAGGCAGACTTGTACTTGAGCTTGCCGTAGAGGTCGGGATTCTCTTTGATCACCGCCTCGAGCATGGTCCAGTCGATGGCATCCCGACCGGGCTTCTTCTTGATGTAGCCCATCTCCATGACGCTGTCGGTGCGCTGCAGGATGAAGTCGGTCTGGCTGCGCGCATCGACCACCGCGGGCTGCTTGCCCTGGGCGATCTTGGCGTTCTCCATCGAGGTCTTGTAGTACTTGCCGACCAGTTCCTTCAGCACCGCCTCGGTCTGGGTCTCGGCGTCGTACTGGGCCTGCATCATGCTCTTGATGATCGCCTTCAGCCCGGCCGGGTTGTCCTTGATCAGGCTCGACCGTGCCGCCAGCACGCAGTCCGTGTAGCCCTTGCCGTAGAGATCGACGCCGTTGGTCAACATGACCGCGCCCTTGACGTCGGCCACCAGCGCCGAGGCATAGGGTTCGATCGTGCAGATCCAGTCGATGGCGCCGGCCTTGAAGGCCTCGACCGCCTCCGGTGTGTTGCCCATGTAGCGGACCTTGACGTCCTTGAAGGCGATCTTGTGCTTCTTCAGGTAGTCGTAGGGCATGACCTCCAGCGTATCCATCTGGAAGGTGCCGAGCGTCTTGCCCTTGAGCTTCTCCGGCGTGTCGAGGCCGGGCCTCGCCACGATGGCGCAGCCTTCGACGCCGCCGCCGGCCACGATCTTGACCGGTGCGCCCTTGTCATGGAGCGCCATGAAGCTGGTGTAGGGCATCAGGCCGATATCGACCTGGCCCATGCCGAGGAACGTCACCATCTCGGCCGAGGTCGGCGTGTTGATGAAGATCAGCTCGGTGCCCGCTGCCTTGGCGTACTGCCGCGAATGGGCGAGGAAAAGGTTGAGGTTGCAGAAGCCGCTGCCGTGGGTCGACTTGATCCCGGCCGCGGCGTGGGCCGGGCCACCCATGAACATGCCCGGACCGGCGGCCATGGTGATGGTGCTGACGGCCGCGGCGCCCTTCAGGAAGCCGCGACGGGAAGGCGCGACGGTGCCGGCGAAGTTCATCTTCGAAAGGGTCGGGAAATGCGTACAGCCAATGCGTTCACACATGGAGAGCCTCCTCGGGCAGCGGAGAATTATTGGATGGGGATTGCTGGCTTGGGCGAGTCTGCGACTGACAACTCCTTGTCGGTCGCTACTCGGTGCGACCGTCCTCAAAGGTGCCGGCACGCCAACCGAGAAGAATCGCGCTAGCGCGATTCTGCGCTGGTGATATTCAAGCAAGGGCTGTGCCACCGAGAATTTGCAGCAATGGCAGCGTTCGCTCGCGGCCTTGCGGCGTGGCCTCAGGTCAATTCCTGACCACGCGCGCTATTTCTTGATCAGCGCCTTGTGCCGCTGCCGCTCGATGTGGCCGAGATAGAGGCCCGAGCAGATGATCACGCCGGCGCCGATCCAGGTCCAGAAGTCGGGAAAGTCGCCGAATACGAGATAGCCCAGCAGGGCGGCTCCCAGAAGCTGCACGTAATTGAAGGGCGCCACCACGGCCGCCGGCGCCTGGCTGTAGGCGATGGTCAGGAAGTAATGGCCGACACCGGCCATGATCCCCATGCCGACGAACAGGACCCAGTGCCAGCCAAGGGTGGGCGTCACCCATTCGAACGGCAGCATCGGCAGGGCCACCGCGGTACCCACGATCGTGGCCATGGTGGCCGAGGCATCGGGCCGCTCGGCCTGTCCGTAGCGCCGCTAGAAAAGCTGGTAGAGCGAG
>JAKFVZ010000250.1 GCA_021732965.1 Reyranella sp. | reverse complement strand
TGGCGCTACCGGCCGGTGCGCTATGCCGTCGAGATAGACGGCAAGCGTTACGAGGCCGCCTCGGTGATCGTGACGCGGGCGCGTCACTATGCCGGTCCCTACGTGGTGGCACCGGAGGCGGCGCTGGAAACACCGCTGCTCCATGTCTGCCTGTTCGAGCGCTGGGGCTGGATGCAGGCGCTCCGCTTCGGCGCCGCTCTCGTGCGCGGCATGTTGCCCGTCACGTCAGGCTATCGCGTGGTCTCGGGCCATGAAGTCAGGATCTCGGTCCTGAACGATGCCGGCGAAAGCCACCGCCAGCCGGTCCAGATCGATGGCGACGATGCCTTGACCCTGCCGGTGACGATCGGCGTCTCACCCGAGGCCGTGCGGCTGCTGCGCCCGGCCTGACGTTGCTACCGCACCGCCTGGAGGCGGCGGATCGATTCCTGCGTCGGATGGCCGTCGGCGGGCAGCGCCTGCTGTTGCTGGAACAGGCGCAGCGCCGAGCGGGTCTTGGGGCCGAGCAGCCCATCGGTCTCGTCCTTGTAGAGGCCGAGCCTCGCCAAGCGGTTCTGCATGTCGATGACCGTGTCACGCGAGATCGGCGCGTCGTCGGCGGGGGCCTGCTGCTGCACCGGCGGCCCGCCCGCGATCTGGCGCGCGAGGATGCCGACCGAGAGTGCGTAGAGCGTCGAGCGGTTCCAGTTCATCACCGCCTTGAAGTTCGGATAGATGATGAAGGCCGGTCCGCGGAAGCCGGCGGGCAGCAGGATGGACGCCGCGTCGTCGACGGCCGGCAGCGCGCCACCGTTCATCTTCTTCACGCCCATCGCCGCCCAGGCCTTCACAGGCTTCTCGACCGTGGTGTCGGCCTGATCCAGCGGGAAGCCGGCGGGAAGCATCACTTCCTCGCTCGACGGCAGGCCCGGCTTGAACCCAATGCCGCGCAAGAAGTTCGCGGCCGAGGCGAAGGCGTCGGGCAGGCTGTTCCAGATGTCGATCCTGCCATTGCCGTCGCGGTCGACCGCCCACTTGGTGAAGGTCGAGGGCATGAACTGCATGTTGCCCATCGCGCCGGCCCACGAGCCGCGCATCTGCTCACTGGTCATGTGGTTGTTGTTGAGGATGCGCAGCGCCTGCACGGTCTCGTTGCTGAAGAAGGCCGTGCGCTTGGTCATGCAGGCGAGCGTCGCGACCGAGCGCACGACGCGGAAGTCGCCCATGAAGGTGCCGTAGTTGGTCTCGATGCCCCAGAAGGCCATCAGGTACTGCGGCGGGATGCCGTATTCGGCCTGGAGCTGGTCGAGCAGGGCGCGATGCTGCGCCATCTTTTGCTGGCCCTTCTGTATGCGGTCCAGCGACACGGTACCGCCGACATACTTCGCATAGGTCAGCGAGAATTCGGGCTGGCGGTTGTCGAGGTCGATCACCTTCTGGTCGGGCGTCAGGCCCTGGAAGGCGCGGTCGACGGTCGCGGCCGGCACGCCCTGCTTCAGCGCATCGGCCTTGATGTTGTTCAGGCAGTCGCGGAAGCCGCCATCCTGGGCTTGCGCGGGGCCGGCGGCGAGAAGCGCGGCGCCGCAAAGAAGCGCCGTCGTTGCGGCGAGAATTCGTGTGTGGGGCATGAGGGTCATGCCCGGGACTTTATCACGAGCCGGCGACGGTCAGCCCTTCAATTCTCACGGTCGGGGCGTTGGTCGAGCTCTTGAATTCGAGATCGTTCGCCGCCGTCATGTTCAGGAACATGTCCTTCAGGTTACCGGCGACGGTGATGCCGCTCACCGGCCAGGCGAGCTTGCCGTTCTCGATCCAGAAGCCCGAGGCGCCGCGGCTGTAGTCGCCGGTCACGCCGTTGACACCGAAGCCGATCATGTCGGTGATGTAGAGGCCGCTCTTGATGTCGCCGATCAGCTCGCCGACCGAGAGCTTGCCCTTGTCGAGATAGAAGTTCGACGTGGTGGGCGAAGGCGGTCCCGAGACGCCGCGCGAGGCGTGGCCGGTGGGCTTGAGGTTGAGCTGGCGCGCGGCCGCGAGGTCGAGCAGCCAGGTGGTGAGCACGCCGTCGTCGATCACCGCGCGGCGCGACGTGGCCAGGCCCTCGGCATCGAACGGCCGGCTGCCCAGCCCGCGCTTGCGCAGCGGGTTGTCGAGGATGCGGATGCCTTCGGCAAACACACGCTCGCCCATCTTGTCCTTGAGGAACGAGGTGCCGCGCGCCACGGCACGACCGTTGATGGCGCCGGCGAGATGGCCGACCAGCCCGCCCGAGACGCGGCGATCGTAGATGACCGGCACGCGCGCGCTCTGCGCCTTGCGCGGGTTGAGGCGGCGCACCACGAACTTGCCGGCGTTGCGCCCAACTTTGGCAGCCGACATCAGGTCCTCGAGATGGACCGCGCTGGTCCATTCGTAGTCGCGCTCCATCCCGGTGCCCTCGCCGCCCAGCACCGAGCAGGACAGCGAGAAGCCACTGCGGCGATAGCCGCCGGAGAAGCCGTTGCTGGCGGCCAGCATCACCGAAGTGCGGCCCCAGCCGGCCTCGGCACCCTCGGAATTGGTCACGCCCTTGACGGCGCGCGCCGCGTCCTCGGCCTCGCCGGCCATGGCGAGCAGCTTCTTGGCCGTGGGGCGTGTCTTGTCGTCGAGATCGAGGTCGGGCCACGAATGGGTCAGCAGTTCCTCCGGCGCGAGGCCGCAGGTCGGGTCTTCCGGCACGGCGCGCGCCATGTCGACGGCGCGGCTCGCCAGTTCCCGCAGGGAGGCGGGATCGAAATCGGTCGAGGAGACGAAAGCCTGGCGCCTGCCCACGAAGACGCGCAGGCCGAGATCGCGACCCTCGCTGCTTTCGAGCTTCTCGCGCTTGCCCAGCCGCTGCGCGACCGAGATCGACTCGCCATTGACGTAGAGCGCATCGGCCGCATCGGCGCCGTTTGCCTTCGCCCACTTCAGCAGGTCGGCCAGCAGATTGGGGTCGGGCGCGCCGGCCGGCTTCCTCGAGGCAGCTTTCTTCGGCGCAACCTTCTTCACCGTCTTCCTGATCGGCTTTTTCGGGGAGGGTTTCGCGGAAGTTTTTGGGGCGGTCTTTTTCGCTTTGGCCATGGCTCCGTTCTACTCGCTAACGGCCCGTGTCGTCGAGATAGTAGGAGAAGAACAGCACGCCGGTCGCCGCGATGCCGAGCGTCCAGAACACGGCACGCACCATGTCGGCGAGCATCGTCTGGTCGGGCCACAGGCGAGCCACGACCTCTGCGCCGAACTGATAGCCGAGCAGGCCGATCATCGTGCCCAGCATGAGCGAGATCGCGGCGTTCCACAGATGACGCACGCCGCGCCGGATGAGGCCCTCCTGGCGCCACTTCACGGATGAATCGATCATCTCCTGCTCCCAATGGAAACGGGCGGGGAAAACCCCGCCCGTGATGCTAGTCGTTCGCCGCGCCTCGGGGCACGCTTATTTGGCGGCAGCGGCCCGGTTCGCGGCCGAGGTGACGGCCTTGAGCGAGGCGGCCACGATGTTCGAGTCCATGCCGACGCCCCACAGGACCTTGCCGTTGGCGGTCTCGGCCTCGATGAAGCTCACGGCCTGGGCGTCGGATCCGGCGCCGGTCGCGTGCTGGTGATAGTCGCGGACCCGGATCTGGATGCCGCAATTCTTGCCCAGCGCATCGACATAGCCTGCGATCGGACCGTTGCCGCGTCCCGAGATGGTGGCCGGCTTGCCGTTGAACGTCACCTTGGCATCGAGAAGACGCACGTCGGGATGGGCGGAGTCAGGCACCGTGGTATGGCTGTCGAACGCCACCGGCGAAGTGTTCTCGAGATACTCCTTGCGGAAGGTGTCCCAGATCAGCGCCGGCTGGATCTCCTTGCCGGTCTCGTCGGCGATCTGCTGGATGCGCTTGGAGAACTCGACCTGCAGGAGGCGCGGCATGTCGATGCCATAGTCGCTCTTCAGGATGTAGGCGATGCCGCCTTTGCCCGACTGGCTGTTGATGCGGATGATCGCCTCGTAGCTGCGGCCGAGATCGGCCGGATCGATCGGCAGGTAGGGCACTTCCCAGACCTTGCTGTTCGACGCGTCGAGCGACTTGAAGCCCTTGTTGATCGCGTCCTGGTGCGAGCCCGAGAAGGCGGTGAACACCAGGTCGCCGCCATAGGGATGGCGCGGATGGACGGGGAGCTGGTTGCAGTACTCAACGGTCTGGCGGATCTCGTTGATGTTCGAGAAGTCGATCTCGGGATCGACGCCCTGCGTGAACATGTTGAGGCCCAGCGTGACCAGGTCGACGTTGCCGGTGCGCTCGCCGTTGCCGAACAGGCAGCCCTCGATGCGGTCGGCGCCGGCCATGTAGCCGAGTTCGGCAGCCGCCACGCCGGTGCCGCGGTCGTTGTGCGGATGCAGGCTGAGGATGATCGAATCGCGGTACTTGAAGTTGCGATGGCACCATTCGATCTGGTCGGCATAGACGTTGGCCGACGACATCTCGACGGTGGCCGGCAGGTTGACGATCATCTTCTTCTGCGGCGTCGGCTTGTAGATGTCGGCAACGGCGGCGCAGATGTCGCGCGCGAACTCGAGCTCGGTCCCGGTGAAGCTCTCCGGCGAGTATTCGAACACCCATTCGGTCTTCGGGTCGGCGTCGGCCAGCTGCTTGACCAGCTTGGCGCCCGACACGGCGATGTCGATGATGCCGGAATAGTCGAGGCCGAACACGACGCGGCGCTGCAGGGTCGAGGTCGAGTTGTAGAGATGGACGATGACGCGTTTGGCACCACGGCAGGCCTCGAAGGTGCGCTCGATCAGCTCGGGCCGGCTCTGCGTCAGCACCTGGATGGTGACGTCGTCCGGGATCATCTTCTTCTCGATGAGTTCGCGCACGAACTCGAAATCGGTCTCGGAGGCGGCGGGGAAGCCGATCTCGATCTCCTTGAAGCCCATCTCGCAGAGCAGCTTGAACATCCGGGTCTTGCGGTCGGAATCCATCGGCTCGATCAGCGCCTGGTTGCCGTCGCGCAGGTCGACCGCGCACCAGATCGGCGGCTTGGTGATGACGGCGTTTGGCCACTTGCGGTCGGGGAGGGGCACGGGCTTGAAGGGCACGTACTTCTCGGCCGCGATCGGCATCATGGGCTTCTGGGGATTTTGGGATGACATGACGTAGCTCCTCGCGCCGCGCACGGCCGTATGGCTCAAACGAACACTGCGATGGATGAAAGGGAGGCGGCGACTGGTTGGGTAAGAACAGAGACGAACGACAAGCGATCCGCAGGGCCCTTCCGGTTGTCCCGGTCGGGCGGCGGATCAGCCAATAAGTCGTAGCGTCGTCAGTCGCAGCATGTTGGGCGCGACAATCGTTGATTTGCCCGCGGCCGTCAACCCGGGGTGCGAGGCGAATTTCGCCATCGCATTCCTCCCCCGGCGGACGCCGCCAAGGGGAGGTCTGACGACGGCTAGCGCAGCGGGACGTCGATGCCGATGCTGAGGTTGCCGCCGCGCGGATAGGCCGGACCGTAGACGGGCGCGTAGGCGACCGGCGGGGCATAGACGGGGGCGGGAT
>JAKFVZ010000248.1 GCA_021732965.1 Reyranella sp. | reverse complement strand
TACCGGCGCGGTCGAGGCCGCGATCGTCCAGGATCCCGAGCGGGCGGCGACGTTCTACGCCCACGCGCGCGTCGTGATCCAGCCGGAGCGGCAGGCCGCGGTCGAGCGCAGGATCGAGCGGGCGCGCGAGGAGCGTCGTGTGACCGAGATCGTCGGCGGCCTGGCCGGCACGCCGGACGACCCGGCGTGGCGCCCGGACCTCGACGACTACCAGGCTCGGGCCGCCGAGGCGACGCCGCCGGACGCCTCGCCCGAGGTGCGGATGCAGGTGACCCGGATGGCCGGGATCGAGCACGCGCGCGCCGACCGGGCGTGGCAGGCGGCGCGGGGCCGCGCGGCCACAAGCGCGCTCGACTGGCTCGGCGCCAACCCCGGGGCGCCCCTGATGGCGATGCCGACGGCGCTGCGCGACGGGTTGAGCCCGGAGCAGACGGAGGCGCTCGACCGGACGGCGATGAACGGCGGCCGCGTCGTCACGGATCGCGACCTCTACGACAGGCTCGACGACCAGGCGGTGCGCGAGCCCGAGAAATTTACCGGCCTCGATCTCACGCAATACCGGCTGTCCCTCGGCGACGGTGACTACACCCGACTGACCAAACTCCAGAAGACACTCGCCGAAGGCAAACCCGATCCGGCCTTCGAGCGCCACCGCCTCGGCCGCCTGTTCCTCGGCGAAGGATTGCGCAATGCAAACGTCGATCTTGAAGGGACGGAAGCCCGGACCGCGCGGCAACAGATCGACAGGCTTTTGGGCGCCTTCGAGTCCGTCGAGGGCAAGCCGCCGACGATGGCGGACATTCGCGGCCTCGTTGGCGACGTCGTAAGCGGCGTGCTGCCGCGCGAGGAAGGCGATCCCAATATCGTTCGAGTCTCGGGCAGCGAACCGGTCGAAATGCCACTGCAAGAGGGTGCAGCGAAGGACGCGCTCGATGGAGCAGAGCCTCGCATCATCCATAACGACGACGGCAGCGCGGAGGTAGGCGCAGCCTTCGATCCGCAGGACATCATTCTTGCGCAGGCCGGAGGTGGCGGCGCTCGCGGTGGCGGAAGCGGTCGCGTCCCCCCGCCGCCCCGCCCACCTGCGCCGCCGGGGCAACGGCCCATACCAGGCCCCGGGCACAATCAACCGCCTCAGGATTTGCCGCCGGGATTGCCGACGATAATCAACAGACTGCGTCCAGGATCGTACCCCGCGGCGCAGCCGGGCACACAGCCCGCACCCGATTCAGCCGGACCGGCGGCTGCGAAGCAGAAGGCGGCCCGTGAACGGACCGACACCTATACGACCTACCGCAAGCACCTGCACGAGCTCGATCCGGACAATCCTTTGCTGAAGCTCGAAGCCGTGTCCGGCGTGCCACCCGACCAGACAACCGTCGATGGCATACAGAAAGAGGTCGGCGCTATCGTCCAGAGGAAGCTGGCTCGTTTTGCTTGGCCGAATTATCCGAGCAAGGATCAGGTGCATGGAACTAGGAATGGAGCGGCCTGGGAACTCCCGGGCGGCCTCGAACAAGCGGAAAAGGATTTCGCGGAACTCAGTAAACGCGGGACACCCGTCAAAGGGCCTTATGGCAGAGACAATGTATTGAATCGAAGAGTGCAAATGCCAGGCACAGAAATGACGGTTGGAATTCGTCTGAACAGAGATGGGATACCGTCTTTGGACATCGGCTCGCCTGAAACAGGCTATAAGAAATACCACTACAAATAGAGGTCGTGATGGACAGAGACATGATTGACGCAAAGCTCAAGGAGCTGGTGGCGGACATCGAGGTCGGCCGGATTCATGACTGGACCGGCCTGCCGGAAATTGCCGGTTACGTAAGAGTCGAATGCGAAATATCAGACAAGCAAGAAGTGAAGGACTATTCTCTGAAGGTCGTTCGCCTTCTGATGGAGCGCGGCTTTCGTGTCGGTCAGTTCGAACACTACGGCGATAGCAAGCTGATCCCGTGGACTGAACAGGAGCCGGACGCCGTCGTCTCGCGGATTGACCGCGAATGGGATGTCACCAAAGGCAATCTGGGCGTCGGCGATATCTGCTGGTTCGAGTGAGTGAATAGCCAGGGTACGACACTCGTTTCGCCGGATGCGTAGGCGAAGCGCGATGCCAGTCAACGTGGCTCTCACCAGAATCATGACCTCTCGACGGCCCCGGGAATAGCGGCCCGCTCGGCCTCGAGGCCGACGAGATGTTCGCGCGGCAGCTCGACACCGGCTTCGCGGGCGCGGTGCGCGGCCCGGTAACCGACCCCGCGACGGGTCTCGCGGGTCGGGACCCCGAGGGCGCGCTGGCGGGGATCGACACGGCGGTGCGCACGGGTCTCAGCGATCTCTATGCCGGCGCGGTCGAGGCCGCGCTTCACTCCAACCGAGCCGCGTGGCAGGAGAATGCCCGCTCGAACCGCTGATCGACCGTCGCCTCGACAATGCCGGCAGGCACAGAGCCAAGACTCTGCGCCCGATGCTCAAGGCCTCCGACGCTAGAACAACCAGATCAGCGTCGAGCCTCCCATGAGGCCGATCACGATGGCCGTGCCGACCATGATCCGGCTGGAAGGCCTGTAGCTTTCGTCGTCGATCGTCTTGCCGACGTGGAGATAGTGCAGCGTCGCGCCCACCAGCATGACGATGCCGAGCAGGACGAGTCCGACGCCGAGCTTCTCGACGTGACGGTTGGCGAGATCACGCACGGCCGGCACCACCTGGTGCATTTCCATCAGGAAGAGGGCGAAGCGATTGATCGCCACGCCGAGCGTCATCACCGCGATCGCCGTCCGGATCCAGGCGAGGAACGTGCGCTCGTTGGCCAGATGATCGGTGACGTGCAGGCTCTTCCTTGGACTGTCCATGCTGTCTCTCCCGCGTCTCGCAACTCATGTTCCGCTTCTCCTACCGGGGAAGCGAATAAAGAAAAAGGCGCGACCCGTGAGGATCGCGCCTGCTTCCGTTCCCGCGAGGGACTCTAGTTGTACTTGGCGATCTCGAGACGGCCGACCTGGTCGCGATGCACCTCGTCCGGACCGTCGGCCAGGCGCAGGGTGCGCTGGTGGGCGTACATGCTCGCGAGCTTGAACACCTGGCTGACGCCGCCGGCGCCATGCAACTGCAGGCAGCGGTCGACGACCTTCGAGGTGATGTTCGGCACCGCCACCTTGATCATCGCGATCTGCTGGCGGGCTTCCTTGTTGCCGTACTTGTCCATCGCCCAGGCAGCCTTGAGGACCAGCAGGCGGGCCATGTCGATCTCCATGCGCATGTCGGCGACATGGGCCTTGGTGACGCCCATCTCCGAGATGCGCTGGCCGAAGGCGACGCGGCTCTTGGCGCGCTTGATCGCCATCTCGAGCGCCCGCTCGGCGACACCGATCGCGCGCATGCAGTGATGGATGCGGCCCGGCCCGAGGCGGCCCTGGGCGATCTCGAAGCCGCGGCCCTCACCGAGGAGGATCGCCGACTTCGGCACGCGCACGTTGTCGTAGACCACTTCGGCGTGGCCGTGCGGGGCATCGTCATAGCCGAACACGTGCAGCATCTTCACGATCTTGATGCCGGGCGTGTCGCGCGGCACGACGATCATCGACTGCTGGCGGTAGGCCGGCGCGTTGGGATCGCTCTTGCCCATCAGGATGATGACCTTGCAGCGCGGGTCGCCCATGCCCGACGACCACCACTTGCGGCCGTTGATGACATAGTCGTTGCCGTCGGACTCGATGCGGCACTCGACGTTGCGCGCGTCCGACGAGGCGACCGCCGGCTCGGTCATCGCGAAGCAGGAACGGATCTCGCCGTTCAGCAGCGGCTTCAGCCACTTCTCCTTGTGCTCCGCCGTACCGTAGCGGGCGAACACTTCCATGTTGCCGGTGTCGGGCGCCGAGCAGTTGACCGCCTCGGAGGCGATCGACGAGCGGCCGAGCACTTCGCAGATCGGGGCGTAGTCGAGATTGGAGAGGCCCATCGTGCCGTGCGTGTCGCCGCTCTCGCGGTCGGCCGGGAGGAACATGTTCCACAGGCCGCGCTTCTTCGCCTCGGCCTTGCACTCCTCGATGATCGGCGGGAGCTGCCAGCGATCCTTGGCCTTCTCCATCTGCTCTTCGTAGATGGGTTCGGCCGGATAGATGACCTCGTCCATGAATTTGTTGAGTTTCTCGAGCAGCGCCTTGCTGCGGTCGGAGTATTCGAAGTCCATCGCTCTCTCCCTTGTGCTGCGGCGGACTCTGGCCGAAATCGGGGGCGATGTGAACGGGCATTCAGGTCGCACGCCGGTTTCGGCGTGCGGCTGGCGGCCGGGGCCTGTCCGCCGCCCCAGCGAGGCTTTGCCGGCAGCTGCTTTTTCCGGTTGGCGGCCCGCCAAACGCTCCCTTGCCCCGCGATGGTTCCCGTCCCTAAATCGCGGTCGACAGGACAAGCGCCGGGGAGAACGTCGTTGGACAGTGTATTGCAGGTTCCGTTCAAGCCCATCGAATTCCTGAGCCGGGACATCACGGTCGAACGCCGTGCCGACGGCACGGTGGTGCTGCAGTCGAACCACCGCCTGGCGGCCTATGCTCCGCACATTCCCGCGCTGCTGGCGAAGTGGGCGGCCGAGGTGCCGCACCGGCTGTGGTTGGCGCAGCGCCGCGGCCCCGGGCGCGACTGGCTGAAGGTCACCTATGGCGAGGCCAAAAAGCAGGTCGATTCGGTGACGCAGGCGCTGCTCGACCGCGGCTTCGGTCCCGACAAGCCAGTGATGATCCTGTCGTCGAATTCCATCGAGTTCGCGCTGCTGACCATGGCCGCCATGCAGGCGCGCGCACCGGTCGCGCCGGTGTCGCCGGCCTATTCGGTGATGAGCCAGGACCACGCCAAGCTGAAATACGTCTTCGACCTCGTGAAGCCGGGCCTGGTCTTCGTGCAGAACGGCGAGATCTATGCGCGTGCGCTGGCGGCGCTCGACCTCGAAGGCGTGCTGCTGGTCCATGTCGACAAGGCGCCGCCCCAAATGCAATCGCTGCCGTGGAGCGAGCTGGTTGCGACCAAGGCGACCGACGCCGTCGCGAAGTCCGTCGCCGCCATCGGGCCGAAGACCGTTGGAAAATTTCTGTTCACCTCGGGCAGCACCGGCATGCCCAAGGCGGTGATCAACACGCAGGAAATGATGTGTGCCAACGTCGCCATGATGAGCATGGCGCGCGTGCGCAAGGCGGAAGATGGCGCGCCGGTCATGCTCGACTGGCTGCCGTGGAACCACACGATGGGCGGCAACGCGACCTTCCAGGGCAACCTGAACGAGGGCGGCACGACCTGGATCGACGACGGCAAGCCGCTGCCCGGCCTGTTCGAGGAGACGCTGCGGAACCTGCGCGAGATCTCGCCGACCTCGTTCTCCAACGTGCCGGCGGGCTACGCGATGCTCGCCACCGCGCTGGAAAAGGACGAGAGCCTGGCCAAACGCTTCTTCAAAAACATCAACGTACTCTCCTACGGCGGCGCGACACTGCCGGGCGATCTATACGATCGCATGGAGGTGCTGGCGGTGAAGCGCACCGGCTATCTC
>JAKFVZ010000021.1 GCA_021732965.1 Reyranella sp. | reverse complement strand
TGGATGGAAGCGGCGGAGAATTGCGAAGTGCGCAATCGGTATGTCAGCAAGCAGTGGAGGCGCGCGAAGACGACGATCGCCACCTGGAGTGGACCGTGTGTCGAGGGGCGTGCACAGGGCCAAGGCATCCTCGAATGGTTTCGCGACGGCAGGCTTGCGATACGGTATTCGGGGCAAATGGAAGGAGGCCGGATCACGGGGCGCGGGGAAATGACCGAATACGGAATCCGGTACGAGGGCACGTGGAAGGACGGCGAACTGCGCGAAGGAGTGGCGACGTATCCTGGCGGTCACCGATACAGCGGCAAGTGGGACAGGGGAGATTGGACAAGAGGCGTGCTGACGGTCCCAGGTGGCTATCGCTTCGAAGATCGCTGGTATCGAAAGCAGCTCACGGGCAAGAACATCGCCCGGGGACCGCAGGGACAGTACGAGGGCAACTGGACCGACGGTGTTCCTGAAGGCGCGGGTGTTTTCGTGACCAGTGATGGTCGGCGCTTCGAGGGGAAGTGGCGCAAAGGTAAGCCCGTCGATCCGGAAGCGGCTCGTCTCCAGGATCAGGAGAGATGGGATTGCTTGTGGGATATCATCTCGAGACGATACGATGTTGGATTGGCGAGATGTCGAAGCCGGTGATGCTCACAGGTCCAACCTATCGCGCCGTCATCTTCGACATCGGCGGCGCGGTCGATCTCGAATTTGCCTGGGAGATGGCGCTCGATGGCGCCCGCGGCCTGCGGGCTGGAAGGCATCCGCGTCGATTCCGCGATGGTCGAGGAAGCGTCCGAGCACGCGGTCGCTGCCTTTGCGCCAGACGTGGCGCGTCACATGATCGAGACGTTGTGCGGCGGAGAGCCCACCACGGTGGCGCGCGTGGCGCGGCGCGTCGGGGCGATGACCGGCCAGCTCGATGCCTTTCAGATCCGGCCCGAGATCGAGAACCTGCTGAAGCGCCTCAAGGCGCGCGGTCTGGTGCTCGGCGCGCGCGAGCCACGCTGGGAACGGTTGGAGCGGGCCGGGATCGCCGGCCTGTTCGCACGCGACCCCGGCGTGCCGCTGACAGAATGCATTCTGGTCGGCGACCGGATCGATGCGGACATTGCACCGGCCAAGGCTGCCGGTATGGCGACCATCCAATTCCGATCGGGGCGCTGGCGCCGTCAGCGCCCGCGATCGGAAGCCGAGACGCCTGATGCGGTCGTGACGGACGTGTCCGAACTCGAAGCGGCCATCCTCGAATTGTTGAAAACCTGATCGCCCAAACAAAAACCCCCGGGGATGCCGGGGGTTGTCGTCTCGTGCGGAGAAGGGAGGACTAGTAGCCCTCGCGCTCCATGCGCTTGCGCATCAGCTTGCGCGTACGGCGGATGGCCTCGGCGCGCTCACGGGCGCGGCGCTCGCTGGGCTTCTCGTAGTTGCGGCGGAGCTTCATCTCGCGGAAGATGCCTTCGCGCTGCATCTTCTTCTTCAGGACGCGCAGCGCCTGATCGACGTTGTTTTCACGAACGAGAACCTGCACTTCGATCGCTTCCTTCCAATGCGGCTTGGCCCACGAGTTTCCGGGGCCGGAATTCCAGAGGCGGCGTAGGTATCACAGGGCGATACCCTTGGGAACCCCCCGATTGGGGCCTATATTCCACCGTATGGACGAGCAGAAAACCCCCGATTTTGTGGAAAATGACCCGGATTCCATTCTGAGGGACCGGCTGGCCGACGCCGTCGCCTCGGAGGCGAGCTTCGACGGCTGGACGCGGGCGGCCCTGGCCAGCGCCGCCCGGGGGCTCGATCTGCCCGCTGGCGAGGGCGAGCGGCTCTTTCCCGGCGGTCAGCTCGATGTCCTGAGTTATCTCAGCAGGCGGTCCGACCTGCGCATGGTCGAGGACATGGAGAAGGAGGGCGTCATCGCCCTCAAGATCCGCGATCGCATCAAGGCCGCCGTCCGCATCCGGCTGGAACGCCATGCCGGCCAGCGCGAATCGGCCCGGCGGGCGCTTTCCCTGCTGTCGCTGCCGTTCAATGCCCCGCTGGCGCTGAAGCTGCTCTACGGGACCGTGGATGCCATGTGGTACGCCGCCGGCGACACCAGCACCGACTTCAATTTCTACACCAAGCGGGCGACCCTGGCGGGTGTCTATTCCTCGACCCTGCTCTACTGGCTGAATGATCGCTCGCCGGGCGCAGAGGCCACCTGGGCCTTCCTCGACCGCCGTATCGACGACGTGATGCGGATCGAGAAGCTGAAGGGGCAGGTCAGGTCGTGGACGAACCCGAAGCGGACGGCAGCAGGCCCGGCAGCACGTAGGTGACGTGCCCCATCTTGCGGCCGGGGCGGGCTTCCGCCTTGCCGTAGAGATGCAGCCGCGCCGTCGGTTCGGCGAGGTAGCGGGGCCAGTCGTTGGCATCGTCGCCGATCAGGTTCTCCATCCGTGACGGCGCCAGCACGTCGACCGGCCCGAGCGGCAGGCCGCAGACGGCCCGCACCAGCTGCTCGAATTGGCTGGTGGCGCAGGCGTCCATCGTCCAGTGACCGGAATTGTGCGGCCGCGGCGCCATCTCGTTGGCCAGCACGCGCCCATCCTTCGTCACGAACATTTCCAGCGCCACGAGACCGACGAGATCTAGGCCCTGGGCCAGTTCGATGCCGAAGCGTTCGGCGGTGGCCAGCGTGGCGGCCGGCAGCCCGGACGGCACAGTCGTGGTGCGCAGGATGCCGTCGCGATGGCCATTGATGCCGATGGGGAAGCAGCGCGTGGCGCCGTCGAGCCCCCGGGCGACGATGGCGGAGACCTCACACTCGAAATCGACCATCGCCTCCAGGATGCACTCCCGCCGGCCGAGCTTCTCCCAGGCGGCGGACAGTCCCGCCTTGTCCGTCACACGCGCCTGGCCTTTGCCGTCATAACCTTCGGTGCAGGTCTTCAGGATACCGGGCAGGGCGGTGGCGGCGGCGATGTCGGCTTCGGAGCAGATGGGCTGATAGTCGGCCGTGCCGATCCCGAGCTTGCGCAGGAAGTCCTTTTCGCGGAGCCGATGCTGGGCGAAGTGGATGGGCTTCACGCCCGGTCGGACCGGCTTCAGTTTCTCGCATTCCAGCACGGCGCCTTCGGGGACGTTCTCGAACTCGTAGGTGACGACGTCCACCTGGGCTGCGAACCGGGCGAGCGTGCCGACATCGTCATAGGCCCCTTGGACATGACCGGCGCAGACCTGCGCGGCGATCGGATCCTCATCCGGGGCATAGACGATGCAGCGATAGCCCAGCCGGGCCGCGGCAAGCGCCGTCATGCGGCCCAACTGGCCGCCGCCCAGGATACCGATGGTCGATCCCGGCGGTAGAGGAAGCGCGGCCGGCATCAGCGGTGGGGCGGGGCGTCGTCGGACGGCGTTTTGGCAACGGCCTGCGTCTGACGCGCGCGCCAAGCCTCCAGGGAAGCCATGATCTTGGCGTCGCCAAGACCAACGATCGAAGCCGCCAGGAGTGCGGAATTGATCGATCCGGCGCGGCCGATCGCGAGTGTACCGACCGGGATGCCTGCCGGCATCTGGACAATGGAAAGAAGACTGTCCTGACCCTTGAGTGCGGCGCTTTCCACCGGCACGCCCAGGACGGGAAGCGGCGTCATGGCGGCGGTCATGCCCGGAAGGTGGGCGGCGCCGCCCGCGCCGGCGATGATCACCTTCAGGCCACGGCCCTTGGCGCCGGACGCGTAGTCCATCATCCGCTTCGGCGTCCGGTGGGCGGAAATGATGCGCGCCTCGAACGGGACGCCCAGCGCCTCCAGCGTCTCGGCGGCGTGACGCATGGTCGACCAGTCGGACTGGCTGCCCATGATGAGGCCGACCAGGGGCTTGGTCGTCGCGCGACGTTTGGTGGTTTTCCGGGCCATGGTCTTCTCAGGCGATGATATCGGGAATGAGCCGGCTTTCCAGACGCAGGATCTGGTCCTTCAGGCCGAGCTTGCGCTTCTTGAGGCGCTGGAGCTGGAGCTGGTCGAAAGGCGGCTTTTCGAGCAGGCGATCGATCACCTCGTCGAGGTCGCGATGCTCGCTTCTCAGGGCCTCAAGTTTGGCCTTGATGGTCTCTGCGTCCGGCGGGTCCGACGACGACAGGTCATTCATGCGGGGCGCACTCGTCCAGACAGGCTAGCCACGTCGCTCCCGGCCGTGTACCCCGTAGCCCGCCCAAAGGGAAGCACCCAAAGGCCAAGCAATCGTGTCGGACTTTCTCCCCCATCCGTTCTGGAACTTCTCGCTCGAACTCTATGCCGGTGAGGGCGTGGCCGAGGCTTGCCTCGACCTGCAGGAGCGCCGCGGCTGCGACGTCAACGTCCTGCTGTTCTGCTGCTGGCTGGGCGCTTCGGGGCGTCCCACCCTGACGGCCGACCGGCTGCGCTCGATCCTGGCCGCCAGCGATGCCTGGCAGTCCGAGGTCGTGAAGCCGTTGCGCGAGATGCGGCGGCGGCTGAAGGACAAGAGTTGGCCGGGGGCGCTGCCCGAGACGGTCGACGCCGTGCGCCGCCGTGTCGCCGACGCGGAACTGGCGGCCGAGCACGCCGAGCAGCTCAAGCTGGCGAGCCTGCATACGCCGCCGGCCGATCGCGAGCGCTCTCTGGACAAGCGCCTGCGGGCGGCGATCGGCAACCTCGGCGTCTATGCGGTGTGCCTCGGTGTCGTGCCGGACGAGGCGGATCGCCGGTCCGTCGCGGCGCTCATGCGCGCCACTTTTCCCGCTTTCGCCGCAGTGGAAGTCTCGGAGGCCGTCGGACTGGCTGCTTGAACGAATGGTTCAATGCTGCTGACGGGTTATTCACAATCTTTGCCGGCCGATCGTTTCGCGGGTTGATTCGACGTGACTCCGCCCAATGTCAGAGTCAGACTTCTGCTGTCCCCGCAAACAAACTCGGAGGTATCCGACTATGAGCACCGTGGACCACATCGAAGCACTGAAGAACAAGCACTCTGTTCTCGAGCAGGCGATTCATCAGGAGAATACGAGGCCGCATCCCGACGATGATGCGATCTGCAGCCTCAAGAAGCGGAAGCTCATGATCAAGGACGAGATCGTCCGTCTCAGCGAGCCCGACACGTCGCACTGACGTCCATCGTCATCCGGAAGTTCAGGCGAGGCCCGCCCAGCGGGCCAGCGCCACGGCGCCGACGCCACCGAAAAGGCCGGGGGTGAAGCCTCCGACCTTGCGGGTCATCACGGCCGCGACCACCGCGCCCACGATGAACGCGCCGCCCGTTTGCGCGAGCGGCACGATCGCGGCGGAGACGAGCACGGCGCCGGGGGCGTGATCGAGAAGGGCGGTCACGAAGCGATGGCGGCCGAGCCAGCGCATGGCGATGAAGCCGCCACCCTTCGCGGCCATCGCCGCAAGCGACATCACCAGGATGGCGACGAGATTCTCAGGACTGGCGGACATCGTCTCTCCTGAAGTCTCGCAGCGCGCCGAAGAGTCCGCCGGCCAGGCCGCCGATGACGATGTACCAGTTGCCGCCCATCAGCCACTTGGCGGCGAAGGCCGCCGCGATCGCAACCATCCATGG
>JAKFVZ010000697.1 GCA_021732965.1 Reyranella sp. | reverse complement strand
GCCGGCCTTCCAGCCGATGATCATTCCGATCGCGCTCGGCGTGATCGTCGCCCTCTTCTCGGTGCAGCATTTCGGCACCAGCGGCATCGGCAAGTGGTTCGGCCCGGTGACGCTGATCTGGTTCATAGTGATCGCCGCGCTCGGTGCGCATCAGATCGTGCAGCGTCCCGAGGTGCTGGCGGCGCTGTCGCCGCATCACGCGCTGGGTTTCGCCATGCGCGAGAAGATCGTGGCCTTCATCGCCCTCGGCGCGATCACGCTGGCCATCACCGGCGCCGAGGCGCTGTATGCCGACATGGGGCATTTCGGCGCTAGGCCCATCCGGCTGGCCTGGCTGGGTCTCGTCCTGCCTTCCCTGCTGCTCAACTACTACGGTCAGGGCGCGCTGATCCTCAGCGACCCATCGGCGCTCGCCAACCCGTTCTTCAATCTCGCGCCCGACTGGGCGCTCTATCCGCTGGTCGCCCTCGCCACCGCCGCCACCGTAATCGCCTCGCAGGCCACGATCTCGGGCGCTTTCTCGATGGCCAAGCAGGCAGCGCTGCTCGGCCTCAGCCCGCGTGTCCACATCCAGCACACTTCCGCGAGCGAGTTCGGCCAGGTCTACCTGCCGGTGGTCAACTGGCTGCAGCTCCTGGGCGTCGTCATCCTGGTCCTGGCGTTCAAGTCGTCGAGCGCGCTCGCCTCGGCCTACGGCATCGCCGTGACCGGCACGATGCTGATCACCAGCACGCTCGTGTTCGTGATCGCGGTCCGCAAGTGGAACTGGGGCTGGCCGCTCAGCATCCTGGTGTTCGGCGGTTTCATGACGCTCGACCTCGCCCTGCTCTCCTCCAACATGCTGAAGTTCCTCGACGGCGGCTGGGTGCCGCTGGCGATCGCCGCCATGATCTTCCTCTGCATGTGGACCTGGCTGACCGGCCGCGCCGCCGTAGCCCGGCGCGAGCAGGACGAGGCGTTGCCGCTGGAAGCGCTGCTGGAAAGCATCAACCCGGCCCGCGTGCATAGACCTCAGGGCACCGCCGTCTACCTCACGGCTTTCTCAGGCAATGCGCCGCGCTGCCTGATGCACAATCTCAAGCACAACGAGGTGCTGCACGAGCATGTCGTGCTGCTCAGCATCGAGGTCCCGGACATCCCCTTCGTGTCGCCGGAAGGCCGCAGCCAGGTCACCCATCTCGGCAAGGGCGTGCACCGCGTGGTGATGCATTACGGGTTCATGGAGCAGCCGGACGTGCCGAGCGACCTCGCGCTCCTGGAGGACAAGGGCATCCCGTTCGATCCGATGCGGACGTCCTACTTCGTCGGCCGCAACAGCTTCGTGAGCGCCGACAAGCCGCTACTGCCGCGCTGGCAGCAGAAGCTGTTCCTCACTCTGTCGCGGTTCGCCGCCAGCGCCGGCGACTTCTTCGGCCTGCCCGCCAACCGCGTGGTCGAGCTGGGCAGCCGCATCGAGATCTAGGGTCAGGCGTCGAACCCAGACAATGAGATCGCGTCCTGGGCGGGCGGCTGCAGACCGCGCGACAGGAGATCGCCCAGCCGGGCAAAGATGCGGCCGGCCTCGGTGCAGCCGACATCCTGCGTCACCGCCTCGGCGGCAATGTTGAGCAGCGCGTTGCCGGCAAGGTCGCGGCACTCCGCCGGCAGGCCCTCCACGGCGTCGGAGATCACGCGCATCGCGTGCTGCAGGTCGGACAGGCGATCGGGCATCGGTGCGGTCATGGGATCGGCCTTTAGTTTAGACGGCCGGCGGCGGCGCCGGCGGCCGGCGCGAGTCTCAGGCCCGCGCCCGCCAGGGCGACGGCAAAGGCCTTGAGGCGGACGGCGGCGATGCGCGAGGCGGTCGGCGCCATCATGATGTCGAGCGAGGCCAGCAGCGGCCGGTCGTGATCGGCCTGGGCCAGCCCGCACAGCGCCACCAGCACGGCCTCGTCGCGGCTCACGCTGGAACAGGTCGGGACATGGATTTCCATGGCGCGCCTCGCGCCGAACAGGAACGCATCCATGGCGATCACGAAATCCGGCAGCACCTCGATCAGGCCCGCGACCTTGAAGCCGCGATGGAGGATCGAGCCTTCGCCGGGCAGCGCGCGATCCTGCCGCCACTGGCGAAGCGCCCAGAGCACGAAGCGTTCGCCCACCGGCAGCGAGCAGGCGCAATCGAACCGACCGCAGCCGGGCTTGAGGCCTTGCCGAACGCTAAGCCCCTGTTGTTGCGTGATTTCCATTGCTTCTCCGCCACTGAAGAACCTTGACCGTGCCCACAGTCTATGCAATTGAGACTCGTTCGCAAGATCAAAGGGACGTGAAGGGCTCATGGACGACAGGCGCGGTCCGGCGCGGATCGACGAAATGCAGCGCGACAGGCCAGCACTCACCCTGCCGGCCGTGGAGAGTGTCGCGATCCTGCAGGGACGCCGCGAGGTCATCATCCGTCACGGCGCCGAACTGTACCGGCTGCGCCTCACAGCCTCGAACAAACTGATTCTGACCAAATAATTTCGAGACCCCGAGGGGCCATCCCTCCTCGGCTAAACTGCCCAGCCAGCCGGCTCCCTTTGGGGGAGCGCCGCAAGCCAGGCGTCCTTTTTTCCTTGGGGACCTGGCTCAAATGAAAACCCGCGCACTGCTTTATGCGCTGATGGCGACAACCGCCGTCGGTGCCTTTCTAACCGCGCCCGCATCGGCGCAGACATCGACCGCTCCGCCCGTCGCCGATCCGACGCAGCCGGCGCCGGCCACCCATGGCGTGCCGACGCAGCTCGATGCCGTGACGACCGCCGCGATGCGCAGCCGGCGTCCGCTCGACGACGTGCCCGCGACCGTGTCCGTGATCACGACCGAAAACATCGATCGCGAGAACATGCAGGACGTCCGCGACCTCGTCCGCAACGAGCCCGGCGTCACCGTCGGCAACAATCCCAATCGCGCCGGCTTCCAGAACTTCGTGATCCGCGGCATCGGCGGCAACCGCGTGCTGCTGATGGTCGATGGCATGCGCACGCCCGACTTCCCCGACAGCAACCAGGGTGCCGGCACCTATTCGCGCGAGCAGCCCGACCTCGAGGACATCAAGCGCGTCGAGATCATCCGCGGCCCCGCCTCCGCGCTCTACGGCTCGGACGCGATCGGCGGCGTGGTGGCCTACACGACCAAGGATCCCGGCGACTACATGCGCCCGGGCAAGGACTTCTACGCCAGCGCCAAGGCCGCCTACAGCGGGGCCAACCAGCAGTTCTCAGAATCGTTCACGGGCGCCGTGCGCTCGGGCAACGTCGAGTTCATGGGCATCTATACGCGGCGCGATGGCGACCAGTACACGCCCGCGCAGACAATGATCGCCCCCAATCCGACGACGTGGAGCAACAACAACTTCTTCGCCAAGCTGGTGATCAAGCCGACGGAAGTCGACACGATCCGTCTCACCGGCACCTACTCCGACGGCGTGCAGAGCACCAACATGCTCACGGCCATCGGCCGGTTTCCCTCCCTGTTCGCGAGCATCTACGATGAATGGGGCAAGGACTATACCCAGACCTATCGTATCAGCGCGCAGTGGGAGCACAACGCCCCGATCGGCTTCATCGACCGGCTGAGCTTCCTCGCCTACTTCAATTCGGTCAACACGCAGGCCGACACCTACCAGCTGCGCGGCGCCTTGAACGGCGTGATCCCGAGCAACGCCCGGACCTCGCAGTTCTTCTACAACCAGAACGTCGCGGGTGCCGAGCTGCAGATGCACACGGACGCCAACATCGGCGGCCTCGACAATTTCTTCACCTATGGCCTGAGCTTCGCCTACACGACGACGACCCGGCCGCGCGAACGCTGGCAAATCACGCTCGCGACCGGCGCCCGCACCCAGGTGGTGGGCGGCGAGACCTATCCGAACAAGAACTTCCCCGACACCGACACGGTGCAGGCCGGCATCTACGTGCAGGACGAAATCAGCGCGCTGGGCGGGCGTCTCAAGATCACGCCGGCCGTGCGTCTCGACTATTACAGCATGACGCCCGATCCGGATCGGTACTTCTGGAACTCGACGGGCGCGACGCTCAACGTCGTCCCGCAGGCCAGCACCTATGTCTCGGCCTCGCCGAAGCTCGGCCTGCTCTACCACTTCGACGACACCTATTCGGGCTACTTCCAGTACGCGACGGGTTTCCGCGCGCCGCCGTACGACAACGCGAACTTCGGCTTCACCAACACCGCCTCGTTCTACCAGATCCTGCCCAATGCCAATCTGAAGCCCGAGACGGCCAACTCCTTCGAGGTCGGCCTCCGCGGCAAGTACGAGAACGGCTCGAGCTGGCAGCTCACCGGCTTCTACAACCTCTACAACAACTTCCTCGAGACCACGGTCGTGGGCATGGTGGGCCCGATCACGCAGTTCCAGTACGTCAACCTGACCAACGTGACGATCTGGGGCATCGAGGCGCGCGGCGAATACCGCTTCGCTCCCGAATGGGCGGTCGCCGGCTGGACCGCGTTCGCGCAGGGCACCGACACCAGGACCGGCCTGCCGGTCGATTCGGTGTCGCCCTGGACCACGCAGGCCCGCATCCGCTACGGCTTCGACAAGGGCCTGGTGGCGCAGCTCATCGGCACGGTGGCGGCCGCGCACAACGCGGTCAGCAGCCCGACGGCCTTCCAGGCGCCGGCCTACTTCAACCTCGACGCCACCGTCGGCTACGTCATCAACGACCACTTCAAGTTCAATGCCGGCGCGTTCAACATCACCAACGCCAAGTACTGGAACTCGCCGGACATGGTCGGCATCCAGGCGAGCAACCCGCAGCTCGACCTCTACGCCCAGCCCGGCCGCTACTTCGGCGTCAACCTGACGGCCAAGTGGTAGTCCCGGCAGCCCTCTCTGCCGAGCGACTGCCGGCGCCACCGGCACGCGATCCGCGCGTGCCGGTGGCGTTGTCGCTTGCTCTGCACGGGCTGGCGATCCTTCCCCTCCTTCTCGCCGGCATCTCCGGCAGCAGCGCCAACGATGACGAACCGGCGCTGATGGTCGAACTCTCGCTGGCGGCGCCCACTGCCGGGCCCGCGGCCGAGGCCGACCAACCCGAAACCACACCCGAACCGCAGCAGCAGCCCGAGCCGCCGACGCCTCCGGTCGAGACGACCGAGGTGACGCCACCGCCCGAGCCTGAGCCGCCGCCCCCGCAAGAGGTCGCGGCTGCGGAGCCCGAGATCAAGGTCGAGCTCCCTCCACCGGACGAGCCGCCGCCGCCGACTGCCGCGGAGATGAAGCCGGTCGAGCCGCCCAAGCCCAAGCCGCCGCAACCCAAGCCGGCGGCCGCGCCGCGCCCGACGGCGCAGGCCGCGGTCACCAAGGCCCCTTCGCCGGACGCCGGCAACTCCAGCATCACGCAGCAGCAGGCGGCCTCCTCGTCGTCGCTCATCGTGTTCGAGGGCAGGCCGCGTTATCGCGTGCCACCAACGCCCGCCGTCTATCCGCCGCGCTCGATAGAGCTCGGCCAGCAGGGCGAGGTCCTGGTGCGCGTGCGCCTCCAGCCCGACGGCGCCGACGACGAGATCGTCCTGTGG
>JAKFVZ010000477.1 GCA_021732965.1 Reyranella sp. | reverse complement strand
GTCTCGAAGGATGGGCAACAGGCAAGGTGCGCGCGCCCACCCTTCGAGACGCGCTCCAGCGGAGCGCTCCTCAGGGTGAGGTAGTGTTGGAATGCTCGGCTCGATTCAATCTCGCCCAAAAACGCTCCAGGCCCCGTTGGCGGCGCGCCGGACAAAGTGAGAGATAGAAGAAGAACGCCATCACCGGCAGCACGAGCCAGTTGATCGCGGCGCCCGGCGCCGTGCCCATCGTGGTCACCGGCTTGAGGTGTCCTGCAAGGCCGCGCAGCACCGGCTCCAGGGTGAAGACCAGCAGCACCAGCGGTACGGTTCCACGCCAGCGCAGCAGCAGTACCCAGAGCAGCAGGGCGAGCAGCAACTGGATCGCGCCCCACTGGCCGAAGATCGCCACGATGTTCGAGCCGCCGGTCACGGCCGTGACATCGATCGTGGCGATCGATTGCGCACCCCCGTCCGGCGCCAGCAGGTGGATGCAGGATCGCACGGTGATGACGATGAGCCAGGCGATGGCCACCCAGAAGGAGACCGCCGGCCCATCGTAAAGTGCGGGGTTGGCAGGCAGCAGCCTCGCCGGAGACGGCCGCCACAAGGCCGTCAGCCCTCCATGATCCAGTCGGCACCCGAGGCCAGCGCGATCTCCTTCACCTTGGCGAGAAGGTTCGGACCGACGGGAATCCCCGACTTCATGCGTGCCGCGGCAGTGCGGCGCTCGGGATCGCCGGCGACCTGCACCGGCTTCGCCGGATCGACCGGCCGAGTCGCGCGCAACGTGTCGCAGAAGGCCGCGACATCGGCCTGGAAATCGGCGGTGTCGCGGAACATGCCGGGATCCATCGCGAGGAAGAAGTGGCCGATGTCGATCGGACCGGGCCGCGTGTTGCGCGTCGGGTCCGTCACCATCGCGCCGCCAGACAGGGCCGAGCTCAGGATGTTGACCATGGCGCCAAGGCCATAGCCCTTGTGGCTGCTGCCTTCGGGTGTGCCGCCGAGCGGCGTCATGAAGCCGCCCTTGCTGACCTCGTGCGGATCGGTGCTGGGCAGGCCGTCCTTGGTCACCAGCCATCCGGGCGGCGTTTGCAGCTTCTCGTTCGCCTTGTTGCGGATCTTGCCCGCGGCCACCGTCGTGGTCGCCATGTCGAGCAGGAAAGGCTCGCCCGGCTTGCCAGGTGCTGCGAAGGCGATCGGATCGGTTCCCAGGCGGGCCTGCGCGCCGTTGGTCGGCGCCATGTTGATGCCGCTGGCCGAGGTCGTCGCCATGCCGATGAAGCCCGCGTCGACGGCCTGCAGAACGTAGAAGCCGCAGGCGCCGAAATGGCCGGAGTTGCGCACCGCCGCCACGCCGATGCCGGTCTTCTTCGCCTTCTCGATGGCGATCTCCATGGCACGCCGTCCGGCGGGATGGCCGAGGCCGCCGGCGCCATCGACCAGCACCGACACCGGCGTCTCCTTCACGATCTTCGGCTCGGCGCGCAGGTCGAGCTTGTTGCCCAGCCGCCGCTCGTCGTAGGGCGGCACCATCGAGATGCCGTGCGTGTCGATGCCGTGCAGGTCGGCCCACGCCATGATCTCGGCGGTGCCGGCCGCCGTCGCCCTGGGCATGCCCCAGGCCTCCAGGATCAGTTCGAGCTGCTTGCGGTGGGTTTCGTACGACGCGGGCATTTCCTGTTTCCTTTGTTGCCGCGCCATTATTCGCGACGCAGCACGTCGATCAACCGTCTCGTGGTCCGCCCGGATCCAGCTTGCCCTGCAGCTGAAGCAGCTCGACCGCCTGCAGGGACAGAACACTCAGCGCATCGCGGATTTCCCCGGCCGAAACCATGCGGAACGCTTCGGCCAGCGGCACGCGTTTCACCGCCAGGTCCTCGGTCGCTTCTGGTTCCGCTTCTCCCTGCGTGAGACCCCAGGCGACGTAGGCGACCGCGCGTTCGTCGGACACCGAGTTCGAGAGGTCGCACTCGAGGATCTTCCGCCAGTGACGGGCGCTGAGGCCGGTCTCCTCGCGAAGCTCGCGGGCGGCGGACTGGAGCGGATCGACACCGGGTGCACCGCCGCCCTCGGGGATCTCCCAACTGTAGGCCTCGAGCGGAAAACGATACTGGCCGACCAGATAGGTATGTCCCTCGGCATCGATCGGCACGACGCCGATGGCGAGATTCTTGTAGTGGATCAGCCCGTAGATGCCCGGTGTCTGCGCGGGTGTCAGCACTTCGTGATGGGTCAGCCGGATCCACGGATTCTCGTACACATCCTTGCTGGAAAGAACGGTCCAGGGACCCTTGCGCTCGTTCGTCATGGCCGGACTATTGCATTCGCCCGGTCGTGCAGCCCAGCCCCATTCGCGGCCTGATCTGGTTGGTTCGAGCACTCCCGGCCTTGAATCAGCGTCCGGAGTGCGTCGAACACTTGATAGTTCATGGGGGGATTGGATATTACCAACCTCTCAATATGTCCGGGAAGAAGTAGGCCCCTTGCGATTACATCGAGCTTCAGAAGCCGCTCCTCCAGAATTGAAGCCCAAGCCTGCCTTCCAGTACGACGGTTACGAACTCCGGTCCGGGATCGAGCGCGCATGCGCGGACGCCGACAGGGACGCGCCCGTCAAGGGGAAGGGGCGGCCTCCGGCGGCGCGGACGCGCGCGCCGGCAAAACGCGCCGGCAAAGCCAAGCGTGTTGCCATCCCTCTGACCGTCCGGCCGTATCAGGTCACGGTGATCCCCGGTCGTGGCCTCGGGCTCACCGCTTGCTCCATCATCGATCCGGGAACCAAAATCGACGACTGCTTCACCTGGGAGTTGCCCAGGCGGGACATCAAGCACGTCACCGAGACAGTCCTGAACGGCAACTACTTCGACCATCCTCTGTCTTCCCAACGCGGGCTGGTCGCCATCGGTCACATCTCGCTGATCAATCACGATCCGGAGCCGAACTGTGAATGGCGGATGCTGCAGGTTCACGATCGCTGGATGGTCGAGGCCTGGTCGCTTCGCCGGCTCGCCAGCGGTGAGGAGCTGACCTTCGACTACGGCTACGATCCGACAGCCAAGGATTGATCCTCCGTGGGCCCCATCGTGCGGGGCCTTATCGGCGAACGGGTTCGCCGGGTGGCGCTAGTCAAGCGGCGCGCCGATGGAGAAGACCGAGGTTGCACCAAATTTACGCAGTCGCCCCGGATCCACGATCGAAACCTCGCGCCCGCTTCCCGTGACGCCGAGCGGGCGTAGCGCAGCGAATGCCCGGGAAAGGCTTTGCGGCGTCACCCCCAGCCTGCCGGCGACAAGGGCTCGCGCCCCCGGCAGGACAACCGTTACCGGTCCGGTGTCCCGCGGGGCCAGCGCGAGCAGAAAAGCGGACAGCCGCTCGACAGCCGATAGCAGCTTGAGATCCTTGATCTGGCCGATCAACGTACGCCAGTAGCGGGAAAGCAGAAGCGACGCTCCATAGGACAATGCTCCGTGGGCTTTGACACACTCTCGAAACGCCACTGCCGGCCAGAACAGGATACGGCTTTCGTCCAGAAGCCGCGCGGTAACGAGATGGGGCGCGTCGAGCATGACGGCGGGCAGCACGAAGCTGTCGCTTGGCCCCATGAACTCGATCAGCACTTCCTCGCGCGGGCCATCCGCGAACAACCCGACGCGGCCGGACAGAACGACCTGCAGAAACTCCGGTTTCTCACCCTGTCGGCAGGGCGCCGTGCCCTTCGATAGCGTTTGCACGAAGCAGGTTGCCAGCATGGCCGACAGGTCCGCTTCCGGGACCTGAGCGAAAAGTCGTGAACGGCGGATGAGGGGCAGGTCGGTTGGGCGCATTCGATGACGGTCCCGGTTTGTCGCAACTCCGAACGTTACCAAATGAGAAGAATGGCATTCGCATTGGATAACCGATTGGACAAAGAGGCAGGTTTGCCGCGCGCTCCTTGATCCAGGTCAACCGGCATACGGAATCACTCCTCCTATGGTGACCGCATTGCGAGGAACGCCAGCCATGATCGAGCAGCCGGGATCACAGCAAGCAAACAGGAGCGAGCGCACGACGATGCTCGGGATGAGTACGCTGGCCTTCACGGTGTGCTTCGCGGTGTGGACGATCTTCTCGATCATCGGGGTCCAGATAAAGAAGGATCTCGGTCTCAACGACACCCAGTTCGGTCTCCTCGTCGGCACGCCGATCCTGACGGGCGCCGTCATCCGGCTGCTTCTCGGGGTCTGGACCGACCAGTATGGCGGTCGCCTCGTTTTCACCATCGTCATGCTGGCCGCGGCGGTTGCCACCTGGCTTCTGACCTTCGCCTACGATTACCAGACCTTCCTGCTGGCCGCCTTGGGAGTGGGCATCGCTGGCGGATCGTTTGCGGTCGGCGTGGCCTATGTCTCGCGTTGGTACGGCAAGGAAAGCCAAGGCACGGCGCTTGGCGTGTTCGGCGCGGGCAATGTCGGCGCCTCGATCACCAAGTTCGTCGCGCCGTTCGTGATGGTGGCTTACGGCTGGAAGACGGTCGCCGACATCTGGGCGGTGGCATTGGTCGTCATGGCGATCGTGTTCTGGTTCACCACCAAGGACGATCCCCTGCTCGAGGAGCGGCGCCGGACGGGCGCCCGGCCCGAGCCGATGGCGGCGATGCTGGCGCCCCTCAAGAACCTTCAGGTATGGCGCTTCTCCCTCTACTACTTCTTCGTCTTCGGCGGCTACGTCGCCCTGGCGCTATGGTTGCCGCGCTACCTGATCGGCGTCTACGGCGTGAGCATCACCACCGCCGGCATGCTCGCCGCCGCCTATTCGGTGCCGGCAAGCCTGTTCCGCATCTATGGCGGCGTGCTGAGCGACAGGCATGGTGCGCGGCGCGTGATGTACTGGACGTTCGGGGTGTCCGTCGCCGCCTGCTTCGTACTCGCCTATCCGCCGACCGAGTACATCGTGAAGGGCATCCAGGGTCCGATCTCCTTCACCATGGAGATGGGGCTGGTACCCTTCACGGTCTCGATCTTCATGCTCGGCTTCTTCATGAGCCTTGGCAAGGCCGCGGTGTACAAGCACATCCCGGTCTATTACCCCAACCATGTCGGAGCGGTCGGCGGGGTCGTCGGCCTGGTCGGGGGCCTTGGCGGCTTCGTGCTGCCCATCCTGTTCGGCGTACTGAACGACCTGACCGGCGTATGGACCAGCTGCTTCATGCTGCTGTTCCTCGTCGCCGCCGGCTCCCTCGCCTGGATGCATTTCGCGATCCGCACCATGGAGCGGCAGGCCGTCGGCGAGGCCCTCGACAAGCTGCCCGAACTGCCCGAGATGCAGGAAATCCACGGGCCCGAGCATGTTGGCCGGCTGTCCGGCAAGACGCTGCAGGACTGGCGGCCGGAGGACCCGGCATTCTGGGAGCAGAGCGGCCGCAGGATCGCCCGCCGTAATCTCGCGATCTCGATCCCCGCCCTGCTGCTGTCCTTCGCCGTGTGGATGGTCTGGTCGGTAGTAGTGGCCAAACTCCCCGCGATCGGCTTCCGGTACACCACCGATCAACTCTTCTGGCTGGCGGCGCTGCCCGGCGTCTCGGGCGCAACCCTGCGCATC
>JAKFVZ010000478.1 GCA_021732965.1 Reyranella sp. | reverse complement strand
CGCGACAACCACCGATCTCGTATCCGCGCCGCCCTCCCGGCTGCGCCGTCTCCTGCGCGGCCTCGGGTCCTTTTTCCGTCGCGCGCCGTTCTCGGCCTTCTGGGGGGTGATCGCCGCCCTGATCGTCGCGACGGCGATCGCCGCACCCCTGATCGCTCCCTATCCGCCGCTCAAGTCGGATTTCCGGGCGATGCAGAAGCCGCCGAGCGAGAAGCACTGGTTCGGCACGGACCAGATCGGCCGCGATACGTTGAGCCGCGTCATCTACGGCAGCCGGACGTCGCTCACGGTGGCGCTGGGGGCGGTCCTGTTCGGCACCACGGTCGGCGCGCTGTGGGGCCTGGCCTGCGGCTATTTCGGCGGCCGCTTCGACATGGCGAGCCAGAGATTGATCGAGTTCCTGCAATCCTTCCCGGATCTGATACTGGCCATGGCGATCGCCATGGCGCTGGGCGGAGGGTTGATGACCGTCATCGTGGCGATCGCCATCACCCGAATACCCTTCGGCGGCCGGGTCATCCGCTCCGTCGTCCTGTCGTTGAAGGAGATGCAGTACGTAGAGGCGGCGCGCGGCATCGGCGCATCGCACAAGCGGCTGATGTTCCGGCACATCCTGCCGCAGTGCGTGGCGCCCTACCTGATCCTCGCGACGACCCATCTCGGCGTGGCCATCGTCATCGAGGCGTCGCTGGGGTTCCTCGGCGTCGGTATCCCGCCGCCCGAGCCGACCTGGGGGAACATGCTGGCCGACGCGCTCAATTCCGGGCTGGTGCCGCCATGGTGGCTGGTGTTCTTCCCGGGCGCCGCAATCACGCTCACGGTCCTGTCCTTCAACCTGCTGGGCGACGGCATCCGCGACGTGCTCGATCCCCGGCTCCGCGGGTCTGTTTAGATCGGGCAAGAATTACATCGCTTTCCACCAACCACCTCACCCTGAGGAGCGGTCCGTAGGACCGCGTCTCGAAGGGTGGGAACGAGCACCACGTTTGTTGCCCATCCTTCGAGACGGCCCTTCGGGCCTCCTCAGGATGAGGACGGTGTGCGGATAAACATTAAGCGGAAAGACTCTACGACGTCGCCGCCAAGGGAAAGCGCACGGCGCCTTCGTGCAGATGGCAGGCTGCGAGGTGGCCGGGCGTGACTTCGCGCAGCGCCGGCGCCTCGATCCTGCAGCGCGGCATGGCGTAGGGGCAGCGTGTGTGGAAGTGGCAGCCCGGCGGCGGATTGATCGGGCTCGGGACATCGCCCGTCAGGATCACGCGCTTGCGGCCGCGGGCGCTCGCCTTCGGGATGGGAACCGCCGAGAGCAGTGCCTCGCTGTAAGGGTGCAGCGGCGTCTCGAACAGGTCGCGCTTGTCTGCCATCTCGACGATGCGGCCCAGGTACATCACGGCGACGCGGTGGCTGATATGCTCGACCACCGCGAGGTCATGGGCGACGAAGAGGTAGGAGAGCTTGAACTCGTCCTGCAGGTCCATCAGGAGGTTGATGATCTGGGCCTGGATCGAGACGTCCAGCGCCGAGACCGGCTCGTCGCCGACGATCAGTTCCGGGTTGAGCGCCAGCGCTCGTGCGATCCCGATCCGCTGGCGCTGGCCGCCGGAGAACTCGTGGGGATAGGAATTGACCGCTTCCGGCCGCAGGCCGACGCGCTCGAACAGCGCCGCGACGCGCTCCTTGTGTTCCTTCGGCGCGCCGATCTCGTGCACCACCATCGGTTCGCCCACGATCTCCCCGGCGCTCATGCGCGGGTTCAGCGACGCATAGGGATCCTGGTAGATCATCTGCATGCGCCGCCGGTAGGGCAGCAGCTCCTGGGGGCTGAGTTGCGTAATGTCCCGGCCGGCTACCTTGATGCTGCCCCCGGTCGGTTCCATCAATCGCAGCAGCGTGCGGCCGACCGTGGACTTGCCACAGCCCGATTCGCCCACCAACCCCAGCGTTTCTCCGCGTGCGATGGAGAAGGAGACACCGTCCACGGCATAGACCTGCCCGGAGACGCGACTGAAGAAGCCCTTGTGGATCGGGAAGTGTTTCTTGAGACCCTCGACCTCGAGCAACGCCGTCATGCGCCGGCTCCCACAGCCATGCCCGCCAACGATTTGTCGGCATGCCAGCAGGCGATCCAGTGCCCGGGCCGCTGCTCCTCGAGCGGCGGCACGACCTGGCGGCACTGATCGCTGGCGAGGCCGCAGCGGGGCGCAAAGGTGCATCCCTGCGGCAGCCTGAAGAGCGACGGCACCATGCCCTTGATCTCGTTCAGCCGGGGCCGCCGCGCGCCACTGCGCGCCGCAGTGTCGAGATGAGGGATCGAACCCAGCAGGCCGCGCGTGTAGGGGTGCCCGGGATGGTCGAACAGGCGCGTCGCGTCGGCTTCCTCGACCTTGCGGCCGGCGTACATGACGACGACACGGTCGGCGTTCTCGGCAACCACGCCCATGTCGTGCGTGATCAGCACGATGGCCGTCCCGAAGGTTTCCTGAAGCTCCCGCATCAGGTCGAGGATCTGCGCCTGGATGGTCACGTCGAGGGCGGTCGTCGGCTCGTCGGCGATCAGGACCTTCGGGTTGCACGACAGGGCCATGGCGATCATGACCCGCTGGCGCATGCCGCCGGAAAGCTGATGCGGATAGGCATGGGCCCGCCGCTCCGGCTCGGGAATGTAGACACGCTTCAGCATTTCGACCGCGCGATCCCAGGCGTCGCGCCTGTTCAATCCCTGGTGCAGCGCGACGGCTTCGGCGATCTGCTTGCCCACCGTGTAGAGCGGGTTCAGCGAGGTCATCGGCTCCTGGAAGATCATCGAGATCTCGTTGCCGCGAATGCGCTCCATCTCGGCTTCGTCGACCTCGAGCAGGTTTCTGCCCTGGAAGCGGACGGCGCCGCCGACGATCCGGCCGGGCGGATTCGCGACCAGGCGCAGGACCGACAGCGCGGTCACGCTCTTGCCGCAGCCGGACTCGCCGACGACGCCCAGCGTCTCACCGGCCTTCAGCGCATAGGACACCCCGTCGACCGCACGAATGGTGCCGACCGCCGTGAAAAAGTGCGTCTGGAGGTCCTCGATCTGGAGGATCGTCTCGTCCGCCATCGACTCCCCTCAACTTATGGTGTTAGTTTTGGCCCACGAGAAGATGGGCAAACCATCAGAGCACAGAGTGCTCGGTCTGCAAAAGGCCAAAAAGGGAGGAACGAGATGCGAGACCATGTGTCGAAGCGTTCCCGCGTAAACAAGCTTACCAGCGTAAACCGGCGACAGTTCATGGCGGGAGCAGCGGCCGCGGCCGGCGCCTTTGGACTGCCGTTTCATGCCTGGGCACAGGGTGTGCCCAACGAGTTCGACGGCTCGAAGTTTCAGCTCAAGGCCGCCGAGCCCAACGCCAAGTCCGGCGGCGTGTTGCGCTACGGCATCACCTCGAGACCGCCGCACTTCGACTTCCACCAGTCCGGCACGATCAACAGCCTGGGTAGCCAGGGCTGCATGTTCGACAACCTCGTGCGGCGCGATCCGCGCGACAGCGGCAAGACGATCATTCCCGACCTGGCGCACAGTTGGGAGATCTCGAAGGACAACAAGACCTACACCTTCATGCTGCGCAAGGACGTGCAGTTCCATGACGGCGCGGAATTCACGTCGGACGACGTGAAGGCCACCTTCGATCGCATCGCCAAGCCGCCCCAGGGCATTTCGATCCCGCGCAGTACGCTGTTCGCCGCGGTCGAGGAGATCAAGGCTCCGGACAAATACACGGTCCAGTTCAAGCTTTCCGAGCCGCGACCGGCCAACTTCATCATGTCGGCGATCGCCTCGGGCTGGAACGGCATCGTCCGCAAGAAGACGCTCGAGGACAACGGCTACAACCTGCGCCGCGTCGTCGACATTCCCGGCACCGGTCCCTTCAAGAGCCAGCGCCGCGTCGAGGCGGAAATATGGGTCATGGAGAAGAACAAGAACTACTGGAACAAGGGCCTGCCGTACCTCGACGGCATCGAGTTCTATCACGCCCTGCCGTTCTCTCCCGAACTGGGCTCCAGCCTGCTGTCCGGGCGCATAGACTATGCCCGCCTGCTCGATCCCGTGTCGCAGCGCAAGGTCAGGTCGACGCAAGGCATGTCGGGCGCCGACTTCTACCAGAGCGTCATCCAGGCGACCTGGATGAACAACAAGAAGAAGCCGCTCGACGATCCACGCGTGCGCCGCGCCTTCCACCTCGTCCTCGACAAGCCGGTGCTGGTCGACATGGTGAAGGACATCGCCCCGATGATGGTCGGCGGGTTCATTTATCCGTTCTCCGAGTTCGCCACGCCCCTGCCGGAGCTCAACAAGCGGCTCGGCTACCAGGCCGACTCGACGGCGGCGGTCAAGGAAGCCAAGGCGCTGATGAAGGCGGCGGGATACGAGAAGGGGATCACCGGCCTCGACTATCTCGTGCGCGAGGTCGCGAGCTTCAAGCTCTGGTCGCAGGCGATCCAGGCGATGTTGCAGCAGACCATCAACGTCCAGTGCAACATCCGCCCAGCCGTCGAATCGGTCTGGTTCGACGACGTCCGCACCGGCAAATTCGACCTCGCCATCGGTGCGATCGTCTCGACGCTGCTCGACCCGTCGGACTACTTCAACGCCTGGTACTCGAAGAACGGGCCGCAGAACTACTCGTCGTGGGACAATGCCAAGTTCAACGAGCTGGTCCCGCAGATCGACCGCGAGGTCGATGCCAAAAAGCGCCTCGAACTGATCCGCCAGGCCGAGATGATCATGGAGCAGGATCCGCCGCTCCTGCCCGTGTCCTGGGAGAAGATCAACGACGGCTGGTACAATTACGTGAAGGGCCACAATCCGAAGGATTACTTCGGCATCTACGACGTCGTCCGCTTCGACACGTTCTGGCTCGACAAGTAATTCGGTCTGGACGCAACAACGAAAGGCCGGCGCTCGAGCGTCGGCCTTTCCAATCTGTCATCCTGAGCGCAGCGAAGGATCTCACGCCCGCCAGGGAGTGTGTTGGTCGCTCGGCTAGGTCCTTCGCTGAGCTCAGGACGACTACAGATTCGCTGGCACCTGCGTGCGGTACCAGTCGAGGATCTCGGCGCCCGTCCACATCACGACGCCCTCGTGGCCGAGGATGTAGTCGTAGAGCATCTCAAGATACTTGATCCGGTGCGGTACGCCCGTGAGATAGGGGTGTATCGAGATCGCCATCACGCGCGGGGCCGTCTTGCCGTCGAGGTAGAGCCGGTCGAACTGGTCACGGCCACGACGGAAGATCTCGTCGGAGGGCTGCTGCTGGACGGCGCTGATGACGACGTCGTTGATCTCGACCGTGTAGGGGACGGAGACGATCTCGCCGGCGCGCGTCTTGAGCGGCAGCGGTTGCTCGTCCATCACCCAGTCGGCGACATATTCGATGCCGGCTTCGGCCAGCAGGTCCAGCGTCTCGTCGGTCTCCGTGAGACCGGGACTCTCCCAGCCGCGCGGCGGCTTGCCGGTGAGGTCCCTGATGGCGCGGATCGTGTCGGCGATGGCGCTCTTCTGGTCCTCGACCTTGTGCATGGGCTTCTGCAC
>JAKFVZ010000482.1 GCA_021732965.1 Reyranella sp. | reverse complement strand
CCGCCGCATGACAAGCATCGCTTCTCCCGCGCCGTTCTTCGGCCGCCGTGTCGTCGCGGCCGCCTTCGTGCTCGCCGTGTTCGGATGGGGGCTCGGTTTCTATGGACCGCCCGTCTATCTCCAGTCTGTGCGCGAGGCGCGGGACTGGTCGGTCGTGCTGGTCTCGTCGGCGATGACGTTGCACTTCCTGGTGGGTGCCGTCGTCGTCGCCAACCTGCCGGCATTGTATCGCCGCTTCGGCCTGCCGACCGTCACCAAGGTGGGCGCGGTGCTGCTGGCGTTCGGCGTGCTGGGATGGGCACTGGCGCGCGAGCCCTGGCAGTTGCTGCTCGCGACGTTCCTGAGCGGCGCGGGCTGGGTGGCGATGGGCGCGGCCGCAGTCAACGCGATCGTGGCGCCGTGGTACGCGGTGCGCCGGCCGGCGGCGCTGTCGATGGCCTACAACGGCGCCAGCATCGGCGGTGTCGTCTTCTCGCCGCTCTGGGTTGCGGCCATCGCAGCACTTGGCTTTCCGGTCGCCGCCGTCGTGATCGGTGCGGTGATGGTGGCCACGATCTGGTTTCTCGCCGACCGCGTCTTCGCCCATACGCCCCAGTCGTTGGGGCAGGTGCAGGATGGCGGGATGGTGACGCCCGCTGCCGGCACGACCGCGCCTGGCGAGCGCAGCCTGCCGGGCGGTTCGCCCTGGCGCGACCGCCGGTTCCTTACCCTCGCCGCGGCGATGGCGCTGGGGCTCTTCGCGCAGATCGGGTTGATCGCGCATCTTTTCTCGCTGCTGGTGCCGGTGTTCGGCGGACCGGCGGCCGGAATCCTGATGGGCCTGGCCACCGCGGCGGCGATCGCCGGCCGCACGCTGGTCGGCTGGCTGATGCCGGCCGGCAGCGACCGCCGGCTGGTCGCCTGCGCAAGCCATGTCGTGCAGATCGCGGGATCGGTGGCGCTGCTGTTCGCGGCGGGAACGGAAGTGGTGCTGCTCGTGGCGGGGGTGCTGCTGTTCGGCGCGGGCATCGGCAACACTACGTCGCTGCCGCCGCTGATCGCGCAGGTCGAGTTCAGCAAGGCCGACGCCCAGCGCGTCGTGCCGTTGATCGTGGCCATCGGGCAGGGAGCCTATGCATTCGCGCCGGCCGTATTCGGAGGGCTGCGGACGCTGTCACCGGCGGAAGGGATGCCGGTGTTCGTCGCGGCCGCCCTGATCCAGGCGGCCGCGATCGCACTCTTCCTCTTGGGAAGAAAGTCCTAGAGGCTAGTAGTACCAGCCGGGATACGGGTAGCCGCCCCAGGGGCCCCAATCCCAGTCGTTCATCGCGTTCATGTCGGCCGTCATCTGCTGCTCGTCGGCCAGGTTCTTCTGGAACATGTTGTTGCGATAGGTGCCGTACGCCGACGCGTTGCCGACATAGATGCACACGCACACCGTCGGGTCCGGATAGACGTAGAACACCTGGCCGTTCTTGATCTCGCGCGAGAACTTGTGCGGCGGCAGGTTCTTGAACGCCGCCTGACGCTGCGGCGTGTTCGCGGGCACGAACTTGAAGCCCGCCGCCACCATCATGTCTTCCTTGTTCGCGATCACCTGCTGCGGGTTCTGGCAGGCGGCGACGGCAGCGCCCATTCCGAGAACCAGTGAGAGTGTGGCAATCCGCTTCATCAAAATCCCTCCGTAACAATCGTCTGTCAGGCGCCTGACCATTTGGGTGCCCGCTTCCCCAGGAAGGCCGCCATGCCCTCGCGGAAGTCGGCGCTACCGTAAGCCAGTCTGATGAGATCGTCGATGTTCTCGTCGCCGAGGCGCGCCTGCAGGCGGCGGAGCGCCTCCTTGGTGACCTGCATCGTGATCGGGGCGTGCCCGGCCACGAGATTGGCCATCTCCTCGGCCCGGGTCAGCAGGGCGGCCTGGTCCGGCAGCAGCTCGCTGATCAGGCCGCAGGCCAGTGCCGAAGGGGCGTCCATCAGTTTGGCCAGGAGCATCATTTCCTTGACCCGCTGCGGGCCGATCAGGGCCGCCAGGCGGGCGTAGTTGGCCATCGAGAGGCAGTTGCCGAGGGTGCGGGCGATCGGGAAGCCGAACTGGGCACTGGCAGAACCGATGCGCAGGTCGCAGACGGCCGCGATGGCCGCGCCGCCGCCGGTGCAGAAGCCGTTGACCGCGGCAATGGTCGGCACCGTGCATCGCTCGATTTCACCCAGGATGCGATCCATCTTGCGCTCGTAGGCGATGCCGTCCTCGCCGCTCTCGAAGCTCTGGAACTGGGCGATGTCGGTGCCGGCGGCGAAGGCCTTGTCGCCGCCGCCCGTCACCACCAGGGCGCGGACCTCGCCGGTCTTGCCGATCCTGGCGCAGATTTCGGCCAAGCCTTCATACATCGCGAAAGTGAGGGCATTGCGCGCCTTGGGCCGGTTGAACGTCACCCAGCCGATCTCGCCACGCTTCTCGAAAAGCAGTTCTTCGGTCATGTCATCCAGTATTGTGTGATGGTGCGCTGCGGCATCATCGTCTATGTCGCCACTGGCCGCAAACGGGCATAGGTAGGCACATCATGGCACTGGAACGGCTTCTCAAGGGGTTCGCGGATTTCCGCGTGGGCTATTACCAGGAGCATCTCGACCTGTTCGAGAAGCTGGCGACCGAAGGTCAGTCCCCCAAGATCCTGATCATCGGCTGCTCCGACGCGCGGGTCGATCCGGGCATCCTGACCCAGACCAAGCCGGGCGACATTTTCACCGTGCGCAACGTGGCGGCCATGGTGCCGCCCGCGCAGTATCCGCCGGACGATCGCCAGCACGGCACGTCGGCGGCGATCGAGTTCGCGGTACGCGGGCTCGGAGTGGAGCACATCGTCGTGCTGGGCCATGCGCTGTGCGGCGGCATCGGCGCGTTGGTCGACGGCAGCAGCGGCGCCTATGCGCACTACGATTATCTTTCGACCTGGACCGCCGTCGCGCAGCGGACGCGCGATCTCGTCGTCGAGGAGCTGAAAGGCCGGCCGCGTGACGAGGTCACGCGCGCGGTGGAGCAGGCCGCCGTCGTGAACAGCGTGAGCAACCTGATGGGCTATCGCTGGATCGAGGAACGGGTGAAGGCCGGCACGCTGACCCTGCATGCCTGGTGGTTCAACCTGACGGTCGGCCAGCTCTACGCCTTCAATCCCGAGACGCTGAAGTTCGCGGCAGTCGTCGGCGTCAAGCTCGACACCGCGATCACCGCCCGCACGTCGCTCTCGGCGCTGAAGCCGGAGGCCTTCGCCGCCGCCCTCGCCGGCAAGAAGCCGGCCTTTTGAACATGCCCATACCTCCCCCGGTTGACGGGGGAGGTGGAAGATCGTCTTAAGCCGCCAGCGACTTGATCGCCGCGTCGACGCCGCCCGGGACGAACGGCACGCCCGAGGCCTTCATGGCCAGCTCGGTGGTGGCCAGGCATCCCAGCAGCATCGGCTCGTTGAGGTCGCCCATGTGGCCGATGCGGAACATCTTGCCCATCATCTTGCCGAGCCCGCCGCCCAGCGACAGGTTGAAGCGATCGACCGCGGCCTTGCGCAGGGGATCGGAGCTCACGCCCTCGGGCATGACGACCGCGGTCACCGAGTTCGAGAGGCGGTCCTCGTTCTGGCAGAAGAGCTGCGGGCCCTTGCCGTCGGAGCCCCAGACGCGTACCGCGGCGCGCGTCGCCTCGGCCAGGCGCGCATGGCGAGCGAAGACGGCGTCGAGGCCTTCCTCTTCCAGCATCTTCAGCGATTCCTGCAGGCCAAAGAACATGTGCACGGGCGCAGTGCCGACGAACTTCTGCGGCGCGCGGCCGGTCATCATCTCCCAGCTCCAGTAGTGGCGCGGCGTCTTGGACTTGCGCGATACTTCCAGCGCCTTGTTGCTGACGCCGGTCATCGACATGCCGGTGGGCAGCATCAGGCCCTTCTGGCTGCCGCCGACGGTGAGGTCGATGCCCCAAGCGTCCATCTTGTATTCCATGCTGGCCAACGAGGAGATCGTGTCGCTGAGCAGGAGGGCCGGGTGCTTGGCCTCGTCGATGGCGCGGCGCACCTCGGCCAGTGGCAGGACCATGCCCGTCGCGGTCTCGTTGTGGACGGTCAGCACCGCCTTGATCTTGTGTTCCTTGTCGGCGGCGAGGCGCTCGGCGATCTTCGAGATGTCGGCGCCCATACGCTGGTCGGCGGCGATCGTCTCGACCTTGATGTCGAGATGGTTCGCCATTTCGGTCCAGCTTTCGGAGAAGTAGCCGGTCTCGACCATCAGCACGGTTTCACCCGGCGAGAACAGGTTGGCCAGCGCCGCTTCCCAGGCGCCATGGCCGGTCGACGAATACATGAACAGGTTCTGGTCGGTCTTGAGCACGCGCTTCACGCCGTTGTGGCAGGCGTGATGGATGGCGACGAACTCCTCAGACATGAAATCGATTACGGGCCGGTCCATGGCGCGCAGGACGCGGTCGGGAATGTTGGTCGGGCCGGGATTGTTGAAGAATTGGCGGCCACGGGGCTTGGCGTTCACGGCGTTCCTCCACCTTGAGAGTGGCGGACTGTGGCGCGAGGCCCTTGGCGAAACAAGCGAGACAAGCGATGCTCAGCCATTAGCTGGATTGAGGGTAAGTATGACCGGGCAAGAGAAAGATTCATCGCAGACGAACTCCGCCGTCGTGGCCGACTACAAGGCGAGGACAGGCAAATCGGCGGCCCTGTTCGAGCGCGCCCACAAGGTGCTGCCGAGCGGCATCACCCACGACGCGCGCTACCTCGATCCCTATTCGATCCACGTCACGCGCGCGGTCGGCCCGCGCAAGTGGGACGTCGACGGCAACGAGTACGTCGATTACTTCGGCGGTCACGGCGCCATGCTGCTCGGCCATTCGCATCCCGCCGTCGTCGAGGCGGTGAAGCGGCAGATCGAGCTCGGCACGCATTACGGTTCGAGCCACGAGCTGGAAGTGCGCTGGGCCGAGCTGGTGTGCGAGCTGACGCCCTGCGCCGAGCGGGTGCGCTTCACCGCGTCGGGAACCGAGGCCTCGCACATGGCGATCCGCCTCGCGCGTGCCCACACCGGCAAGGACAAGATCCTGCGCTTCCTCGGCCACTTCCACGGCTGGCACGACCATGTCACGGCCGGCGCCGGCGCGACCTATGACGGCGGCACGACGCCCGGCGTCCCGCAGGAAGTGGCCTCGCTCTCGATCGTGATGCCACAAAGCGACGTCGCCGCGGTGGTGAAGGTGATCGAGGAGCGCGACGACATCGCGGCCGTCATGTTCGAGCCGTCGGGCGCCTCCTGGGGCCAGGCACCGCTGCCGCCGGGCTTCGTCCAGGCGGTGCGCGATGCCACGGCGAAGAAGGGCGTCGTCATGCTGATGGACGAGGTCATCACCGGCTATCGCTGGTCGTCGGGCGGTGCGCAGAAGGCGCTGGGCATCACGCCCGATCTCTGCATCCAGGCCAAGATCGTGGCCGGCGGCCTGCCGGGCGGCGCGGTGTCGGGCAAACGCGAGATCATGGACCGCATCGATCACGCCGCTACCGCGGCCCGCAAGATCGAGCGCATCCTCCATCCCGGCACCTTC
>JAKFVZ010000483.1 GCA_021732965.1 Reyranella sp. | reverse complement strand
CAAGTTGACGGCGGAGTTCCGCGAGGGCCGGCCGCAGGGGCACGGCATGTATGTCTGGCCCAATGGCAATCGTTACATCGGCGACTTCCGCGATAACCAGCGGACAGGCCGGGGCACGATCTTGTTCACCGACGGCGGCCGCTACGAAGGCGAATTCGTCAACGGCAAGATGCAGGGGCGCGGCGTCCGCGTCTGGGCCAACGGGTCGCGCTACGAGGGCGAATGGGCGGACGACAAGGCGAGCGGCTGGGGCACCAAGTCCGGCGGTCCCGACGGACAGGTCTTTACCGGCATGTGGACCAATGGCTGCTTCCGTGACAACCAGCGCTGGGCCACCGTCGGCGCCACCGCGGCGTCGTGCGGTTTCCAGTAGAGCCGGAGGCAGCCATGTCGGCCAGCCCCCGATTGATGATGGTCCAGTTCCTCGAATGGGTGGCCGCCCGACCGCGCCGTCGCGAGGACGTGCTCGACGCCTGGCAGAGCTCCTGCCCCCGCTTTCCGGTCTGGGAGGATGCCCGTGCCGACGGATTGATCCGCCAGTGCGGCGGCGAGGCCGGCGAGCATCGTGTCGAACTGACCGAGCGCGGCCGGGCGATGCTCGACCGCCCCTGACATCATCGTCATCGGCTTCCTCGACGTCTCCCCACTTCGGGCGACAGCGCCTATAGTATCGCCATGACGCTGCAACGCGCCGCCCTGTGGACTGTCGTAATCGCCGCGACGATCTTCCTGCTCGTCGCCGGGCGAGGCCTCCTGCTGCCTTTCGTCCTGGGAATCGTGCTCTGGTACATGATCGATTCGCTCGCCGACACGTTTGCCCAGCCGCGCCTGGGCAGGTTGCGCCTGCCACAGCCGCTCGCACTGACCCTGGCGGTGATGCTGGTGGGTGGCCTGTTCTGGATCGTCGGACGCACGATCGGACTCAACGTGCAGGCGGTCGTCGCGGCCGTCCCCACCTACGAAGCGAGGCTCACCCACCTGATCGAGCAGGCCACGCGGATGGCCGGCATCGAGCAGGCGCCCACCCTTTCCGAACTGATGGCCCGCGTCAGCCTGGCCGACACGCTGGGCAGTGTCGCGACGGCGGCCGCGTCGGTGGTCAGCGTCGCCGGCCTCATCCTGATCTACACGCTGTTCCTGTTCGTCGAGCAGGCTCACTTCAAGCGCAAGCTCGGCGCCATCTTCCACGGCGACGGCCAGGAGGCGCGGGTCCTCGCTGTTCTGGACCGGATCGATCGCGAGATCCGCGTCTATATCCGCATCAAGACCACCCTCGCGACAGTCACGTCGGCCCTGGCCTATGTCGTCATGTCATCGGTCGGAGTCGACTTCGCCGGCTTCTGGGCCGTCATGGTGTTCTTTTTCTACTACATCCCGACGGTGGGCTCGATGATGGCGATCGTTGCGCCGGCCCTCATCACCCTGATCCAGTTCGACAATCTCACGCCTTTCCTGATCGTGCTGCTGGTGTTCGGCTCGATCCAGGTCGTGACCGCCAATGTCATCGAGCCGGCGATCATGGGCCGCTCTCTCAACCTGTCGCCACTGGTGGTGATCGTCTCCCTGATCGTGTGGGGCACGATATGGGGCGTGGTCGGCATGTTCCTCTGCGTGCCCATCATGGTGGTGGCGCTGATCGTGCTTGCGCAGTTCGAGACGACCCGGCCGGTCGCCGTGCTGCTGTCCGCCGACGGCCGCATTCCGGAGTCGACGCCATGAGGCGATTGATCCCGTTCCTTCTGCTGCTGACCGCGATGCCCGCCACCGCGCAGGTCTCTTCATCGGACAGACCGCCTATCCCTTCGCCGATGCCCACTCCGCAGGGTGACGTCCTCTATGCGTGTCCCGGCGGGATGGACTTCTCGGCTACGTTCGCAAACGACGGCGAGTTGGTGACGCTGCGCATGCCCGGACAGCCGGCCATCGAGCTGTCGCGCCAGGTTTCGGGTTCCGGCTTCGCGTTTTCGGATTCGTACTACGAACTGCGCGGGCGCGGGCGCGAGGCGACGCTGACCGCTGCCGGCCGCTCGATGCGCTGTCACGCGGCCGGCCGGCCGGGCGAGCCACCGCGGACCTTCGCCGGCGGCAACGTCACCGTCACCCTGTTCCCCGATGGCACTTTTCGTCTTCGCGAGAAGCGTGACGGTGCGGCCGAGCCTCTTCTCGATATCGGCCAATGGGCACAGGAAGTCGAAGGCGGCATACGCCTGGTGCTGCGGGGCGCCAACAACAGCCGCCGCGCGTTCCGCGAAATCGGCGTCGACAAGCTGGTCGACGACAACGGCGGCGAACTCCTGCGCAGCGACAAGCCCGATCCGATCGACGGCAAGTACCGGCTCGCCGGCATGTATCGCGATGCGCAGGATGGCGGTCTCTTCGCCGCCTGTCTGGTGGGCCGTACCTACGGTGTGGCGCCCGGCGGCGAGGAACCCGAACTCGAGAAGGCGTGGGTCAACTTGACCCCCTCGCGGGAAGCCAGTCTCTACGTCGAGATCATCGGCGGCTTCGACAACAACAACTCCGTCACCGTCGACCGTTTCATCAACGTGAAACGCGACGGCACCTGCCCGCCGCTGGCATCGCGCGGCTCGGCGCTGCGCGACACTGAATGGCGCCTCGTCGAACTCGACGGCGATCGTCCGTCGTTCGACGATTGGCGGCGGCGGCCGATCATGCGCCTGGACGATGCCGGCAAGTTCACCGCGTCGACGGGCTGCAACACGCTGGGCGGCGACTATGTGCTCGATCCCGTGGGGCTTCGCTTCGCACCTGGGCCGATGACGCTGATGGCCTGTCCGCCGGCAGCAACCGAGATCGAGAAGAAGTTCGTTTCGGCACTGGCTGCGGTCCGGACGGCGCAGATCGCCGGCACGACGCTCGACCTCAACGACGAGGCCGGCAAACGGCGCATGCGCCTCGAGGCACGAGGACGTTAGGGAACGGCGTCCGGGTCCGCCCGCAGCGTCAGGTACTTGTCGTCGAAGGTGATGCGCAGGAACGGAATCTCCGGAAGCGCGGCGCTTCCCTGGGCCTGGCCGTCGAATTCCCGGTCCACATCCCCGAACAGGCGGATGTAGAGCTTCCACTCGATCATCGTCGGATCGATCGGCACGCTGACCGGCTCGTTCCAGTCGAGCGCCCTGATACCGCTCTGCACGACGCCGTCGACCGGCTTGTCGCGCACCAGCGTCGCCTCGAAGCGGCCGATCGTGGCGCTGCGCGCGGCCTTGGTAACGGGCTTGGCCACCACGGAAATGCAGATCTGGCCGGGCGCATCCTCGCGCACGAAGTCGACGCCGCCGCCGTTCATCGTCTCGTCCGGAATGTCGTCGAGCCAGCCCAGCCGCTCCACGATGACCACGCGCCGCTTGTCCTTGTCGAAGCGCCAGCCCGGCGGCGGATCGAAGCAACGCCTGACCGTGCGCGTCTCGCCGACCGGCGCCCGCGCGAGGATCTCCGGCGACACCAGCGTGTTGGATTCCGCTGTCATGGTCCGCACCTTCTGGTCGAAGGCGAAGGAGCCTGGTTTCTCCGGCAGAGAGAGAAAGAGAAGCTGGAAAACCTGCGTCCGCGAGGCATGGCGCACGAAGAGCGAGCCCGCCGCCAGCCTCGTGCGCGTGATGTCCGTCGGGAACGCACTCCGAGGCACCCTGAAGCGCAGACGCTCGGGCAGGACGTCCGCCTCGCCTCGCCTCGCGCCCATCGTCAGAACCGGCGGCGTCTGGCCGGCCGTAAGGCGCAGTCCCACGACATCGACCTCGACCACGGGGTCTTCGGCGGCAGGCGTGGCAAAACTCGGCGCATACCGCGGCACCATTGCATTGGAGGATTCGCCGACGGCAGGCTTGCCCGCCGGGCCGTCGCGCGCGGCTCCCTCCGCGGGAATGGCCGCTGCGGATTCCGATGGCAGCGTGAGTTCGCTGGCCATGCGGCGGGGGGCGAGGATGTCCGGCGTGTAGGACAGGATTACCGGCGCCAACTCGTGCGAGGCAAGCCGTTCGAGATCCGCGGAGATGCCGCTCGCGGCCTGTCTTACCGCGAGAGCGCGGCCGGGAGCCCCCGGGCGATCGAGCGCGGCGCGCAACGCCATATTGACCGCCTCGAGCCTGTCGAACATTTCGCGACGTCGCGGCGGCAGCCGGTCGTAGGGCTGTTCCCGCTCCGGCTCGTACCGCGCGGCCAGCGCATCGAACAGAAGGCTGGCGGCGCGGAAGGACGCCAGCAACTCGATCCGCGCCATGCCGTCTGCGCGCGCCTGCAACTCGGCCCGATCGGCACGCAGGTTCACGAGCTTCTCGGCGATCGTCGGCACGCGCGCGGCGTCGCGGTCCTCGTGCAACAAACCGAACGCAAGTAACCCGCCCGCAGCCAGAACGACCGCGACGAGCACCAGTGTGCGGCCCCAGAGCGATTCCCCGGGGGCGGTCGAACCAGCCGTCATGCGGCGCGTTCTAGCACGGCCGCCGGCTGGAAAACCGGCGGCGGATTGTCTGGATCAGTACGAGAAAAGCACCGGCAGGGGCGACGACAGGATGAGATCGCGCGTGACGCCGCCGAAGATCATCTGGCGCAGCCGGCTCTGGGTGTAGGCCCCCTTCACGATCAGGTCGGCTCCCAGCGCCTGCGCGCGATCGATGATCGTCTGGCCTGCCGTCTTCGTGCCCGGCTTCACATGCTGGCCCGTCACGTTCAGACCGTGGCTCTTGAGCGACTCCGCGATTTCCGCCGAGGTCGGGCCCGGCACCATCGCTCCCTCGACGCTCAGGACCTCGATGGCCTCGGCCCCGCTGAGAACAGGCATGGCAAGCGAGATGGCGCGTGCGCTTTCCGTCGAGCCGTTCCAGGCGAAGAGGATGCGCTTGCCGACCATGCCCGTGAAGCCGGGCGGCACGACGAGGACCGGTCGGCCCGAGTCGAACAAGGCGGTCTCGAAGACGCTTTCCGGCATCTTGGGCAGAGCGCCCGGCTGCGGCAGCACGATCAGGTCGTAGGCGCGTCCGATGGTTCCGATCGCGGTCGGGCCGCTATCGTCGGCCGAGCGCCATTCGAAGACGAGGCCGGCCGCTCGCTGTTCAAAGGCCTGCTTGACCGCGGCGATCCTCTGGCGCTCTTCCGCGTCCTCGGCCAGACCTCCCCCGATCGGAGCACCCATGCCGGCGTCGGCCCAGGCCATGCTCATGACCCCGTAGGAAGGTGGCTCGAGGCCGATCAGGCGCGCCCCGAACGTGCGCGCGATCTTGGCCGCCAGATCGAATGCCGACGGATCTTCCGCCGTCCAGGCCATGGTCAGAATGGACTTCATGACGTGCCCTCCTCTTCCACCGACGATACCACGCGGATCGACACCGCGCGCGCCGGGATGAACTTGATACAATTCTCACATTGAATGGGTGTTTCAGTCCAATACGTTGATAGGGCTTCCTGATGCCGCGATTGAAGGCGGGCCGGCGAACGGCCCCCAGCATTTCCTGATCTGGAGTTATGCATGCTGTCGTTTTTTCGCCGCCTGTTGACGGACGACAAGGCCGCCACCGCGATCGAATACACGCTGATCGCATCCTTGATCG